>JBDKLL010000030.1:0-3601 GCA_039795595.1 Pseudomonadota bacterium | reverse complement strand
ACGGCCCGACTGGACCACCGCTTCGAGCACCGGCAGCATCGACTGCAGGTTCGACAGCTTCTTTTCGTGGATCAGGATGTACGGGTTATCGAGTTCGACCGTCATCTTTTCCGGGTTGGTGATGAAGTAGGGCGAAAGGTAGCCGCGGTCGAACTGCATGCCTTCAACGACATCGAGTTCGAATTCGAGGCCCTTGGCCTCTTCCACGGTGATCACGCCTTCCTTGCCGACCTTTTCCATGGCTTCGGCGATCTTTTCGCCAACTTCCTTGTCGCCATTGGCCGAAATGATGCCAACCTGGGCGATTTCCGACGAACCGGCCACCGGGGTCGAACGGCCCTTGAGGTCTTCGACCACCTTGGCAACCGCGATGTCGATCCCGCGCTTGAGGTCCATCGGGTTCATGCCGGCCGCAACCGAAGT
Source organism: Pseudomonadota bacterium (assembly GCA_039795595.1). Lineage (GTDB taxonomy): Bacteria > Pseudomonadota > Alphaproteobacteria > Sphingomonadales > Sphingomonadaceae > Novosphingobium. The sequence goes on along the minus strand of JBDKLL010000030.1, from coordinate 3,178 downwards.
CATGCCTTCACGCACGATCGCCTGCGCCAGCACGGTAGCGGTGGTGGTGCCGTCACCGGCTGCATCGTTGGCCTTCGAGGCCACTTCGCGCAGCATCTGGGCGCCCATGTTTTCGAACTTGTCCTTGAGTTCGATTTCCTTGGCGACCGACACACCGTCCTTGGTGATGCGGGGGGCACCGAAGCTCTTGTCGATCACGACGTTGCGGCCCTTGGGGCCGAGCGTCACCTTGACGGCGTTGGCGAGGATATCGACACCAGCGAGAATGCGTTCGCGGGCGTCACGGCCGAATTTCACGTCCTTGGCAGCCATTTCTGTTTCCTTTGAATTGGGTTGGTATGCGGATGGACTTCGCTCAGCCGATAACGCCGAGGATGTCGCTTTCCTTCATGATCAGCAGCTCTTCGCCGCCAACCTTGACTTCGGTGCCCGACCACTTGCCGAACAGCACGCGGTCGCCAACCTTGACGTCCAGCGGGGTGATCGTGCCGTTTTCGGCGCGCGCACCAGTGCCAACGGCGACGATTTCGCCTTCGGCCGGCTTTTCCTTGGCGCTGTCGGGGATGATGATGCCGCCGGCGGTCTTTTCCTCGGCTTCAACGCGGCGCACGAGCACACGGTCGTGCAGCGGACGGAATGACATGGGTATAGTCCCTCTCTTTAGTCTGTCAGGTTCAACAGGATTGGGTTGGCACTCTCACACCGAGAGTGCCAGCAGGGGCCATATGGGTAGCGAGCCAGAAGGCGTCAAGCGGTGCCGCGCGAAAAAATTTGCCCGGAAATTGCCTGAAAAGATTCAGTTTCGCCAATCGGGCACCAACCCCAACCGTTCGCGCCGAAGCCAGCGGGCCAGCAGCAGCGCCGCCACCACAACCAGCCCTACCGCCAGCCCGATCCACACACCCAACCCCCGCAGCGGGGTGTGGAACGCCAGCACCGCCGAAGTGCTGAACCCGAACAGCCAGTACCCGGCAAGCGCCAGCAGCATCGGCACCCGGGTATCCTGCAAACCGCGCAGTGCCCCGGCCATCACCGCCTGCAACCCATCGAACAGTTGAAACGCGGCGGCCACTGCCAGATACCGCACGGCGAACCCGACCATGATGGCATTTTGCGGAGCTGCCGGGTCAACGTAGAGTCCCAGCAACCAGCGCGGTGCCAGCACCATCACTGCCGCGGGAAGCGCCATGTAGCCAAGCGCCATGACCAGCGCCGCCTGCCCAGCCAGCCCGACCGCGCGGTGGTTGCCTGCGCCAAAATGGAAGCCCACCCGGATCGTCGCCGCCTGCCCGATCCCGAACGGGATCTGGAACGCCAGCGACGCGATCTGCAGCGCCACGGTGTGGCCCGCCAGTTCCGCCTGCCCGATCAGCCCCATCAGGAACGCCGCGCTGGAAAACAGCCCGCCTTCCGCCAGAATGATCAGCGCAATCGGCACGCCAATCGCCAGCAACTGCCGCAGGCGCGCCCATTCCGGCCGCCAGATCCGCCCCAACACGTGATAGCGCCGCAACCGGCGATCGCCCCGGATCGCCCCCACATACGCGGCCAGCATCGCAAACGCGGTCAGCACGCTGGACAGCGCCGAACCTTCCAGCCCAAGCGCCGGCGCGCCCAGCCGGCCAAACACGAAAGCATAGTTGCCCAGCGCGTTGACGAGGATCGCCAGCACGGTGATCGCAGTGGCAAACACCGGCCGGCCCAACGCCGAAACGAAACTGCGCAGCACGCCCGCGGCAATATTGGGGATCATCGCCCACAGCAGGATCGCCAGAAAGGCCCCAGCGCGTTCGGCCACCACCGGGTCTTGCCCGGTCCAGACCAATACCGCGCGGCCATTTGCGGCCACTGCCATGCCCGCCAGCCCGCAGCCCACCGCCAGCCACAGCGCCATCCGCACCGAGCGGCGCACTTCGCGCACGGCATGGCGCCGGCGGCCCAGTTCAGCCGCGATCAACGGCGCGCAGGCCCCGGTCAGCCCTGAAAAGCACCACATCATCAGGCCAAACAGGGTGGTGCCAAGGCTGGATGCCGCCAGCGCCTGTTCGCCCAGCCGCGCCACGAAAATCACGTCGATCGCATAGATCAGCATCTGCAACAGGTTGGCCGCGGCCAGCGGGGCCGCCAGCGCAAAAGTGGCAGCGAATTCGCCGCGCAGCGATGCAGCGGAAGAAGCGGATCGAACCATGCCTGCGCCGATAGGGTTTTGCGGCGAGCGGAGCCAGCCCCTTGCCGCTGCGCCGGGCAAATCACCGGCAAACCGTGCACTTCCTGCAACGGGTGCTGCAACACGCCAACTTCCCCGCGCGGCCAGTTCGCGCTATCGTGCCAGTTCATGCGCTATCAGGGCCGCGCCACCATCGCGCGCGGCGATCAAGGAGACCATCATGCACCTTCCCGCCAAAAGCTTCGCTGCGCTGGCCCTCGCCCTAGGCCTTGCGGCCTGCGGCGCGCCCAAGGACGAAGCCGCGCAAGGCAGCGGCAGCGAAACCGCCGCCGCGCCGGCAGCCAGCACCACCACGGCGGCGGCCGATGGCAAGCCCGCGGCCTTTGCCCAGTGCGCCGCCTGCCATTCGACCGAAGCGGGCAAGATGGGCGTCGGCCCCAGCCTGGCCGGCGTCTATGGCACCAAATCGGGCGAAGTGGCCGGCTATGCGTTCAGCGATGCGATGAAAACGGCCAACCTGACATGGGACGATGCCACGCTCGACGAATACCTGACCGCGCCGATGAAGAAGGTGCCCGGCACCAAGATGACCTTCGCCGGCCTGAGCGATCCCGCCGCCCGCAAGGCGGTGATCGAATACCTCAAGACGCTAAAGTAAGCGGGGCGAATACCCGTCCACTGTGAGCAAGGGGCTGGGACTACGGTTCCGCCCCTTTTTGCATTGCCCGGATCTGCTCCCGCCAAAGCAAAAGGGCGGCCCCGAAGGACCGCCCTTTCTTGAAATCGGGTAAGACCGAAACCGGGCTTACTTGACTTCGACCTTGGCGCCGGCTGCTTCCAGCTTCGCCTTGATGTCGTCGGCTTCGGCCTTCGACACGCCTTCCTTGACGGCCTTCGGCGCGGCTTCGACCAGCGCCTTGGCTTCGGTCAGGCCGAGGTTGGTGATCGCGCGGACTTCCTTGATGACGGCGATCTTGTTGCCGCCGTCCGAAGCGAGGATCACGTCGAATT
>JBDKLL010000029.1:0-18868 GCA_039795595.1 Pseudomonadota bacterium | reverse complement strand
ATTCAGCTTCGACCGCGGGATCGACCTGCGGCTTTTTTTCATCGTTCATGGTATCAAGAAACCCGGTTTATCCGATCAACTTGCCCAGCGACTGGGCGGTGAAATCCACCATGGGGACTAGCCGCGCATAATTCAACCGCGTTGGCCCGATTACGCCGACCACGCCCACCACCCGGCCATCGCGATCGTGATAGGGCGAAGCGATCACCGAGGATCCTGACAGGGCAAACAAGCGATTCTCCGAACCGATGAAAATCCGCGTAGCATCGGCTTCGCGCGCGGAATCCAGCAATTCGGCCACCGATTGCTTGTTTTCCAGATCGTCGAGCAACAAGCGCACGCGTTCCAGATCGGTCAGCACGCTTTCGTCCACCAGATTGGCCTGTCCGCGCACGATTAGCACCGGCCGCCGGGCGGCGTCTTCGCTCCACACCGCCAGCCCGCGTTCCACCAGATCGCGCCCCGCGGCATCAAGTGCGCTGCGGCCTGACGTGATTTCAGCCTGAATTGCGCGAACTGCTTCGCTCAAAGTCCGTCCGCCAAGATGCGCCGAAATATAGTTCGATGCCTGTTCCAGCACCCCTGGCGCAATCCCGCCGGGCAGGTCAAGCACCCGATTCTCTACCCCGCCATCGCTATCGACCAGCACCGCCAGCGCCCGCGCCGCCGATAGCGGCACCAGTTGCAACTGCGCCAATCGCGGTTCGCGGCGCGGCACCATCACCACCCCGGCACAGGCTGACAGATCAGACAGCACCGCACTGGTGGCGGCCAGCGCCGCCTCGATCGGGCCGGGGCGCGAAACCTGCCGTTCGATCACCGCCCGTTCTTCGGCGGTGGGTTCGGCCACTTGCATCATCCCGTCAACGAACAGCCGCAAGCCGATGTCGGTTGGCATTCGGCCCGCGCTGGTATGGGGCGCTGCCAGCAGGCCCAGGTCTTCCAGTTCGTGCAAGACCGAGCGGATCGATGCGGGTGACAAGTTCAGCCCCCCTGCCCCGGCCAGCGTCTTGGACCCGACCGGTTGCCCGGACGTCAGGTATCCTTCCACGACCAGGCGAAAGATATCGCGCGCGCGGGTGGTTAATTCGGTGATCGGCAGGTTGGCCATGGGGTGTTATTTAAGCCTCGCCCTTGCAGGCTCAAGCCCATTGCGCCAAACGCTCACCCGAAACTGTCAAAGGAACCCCCATGCGACCTTCCGGCCGCGCGCCTGACGAAATGCGCGTCATCGGCTTTGAGCCACATTACACCAAGCACGCCGAAGGTTCGGTGCTGGTTTCATTCGGACACACCAAGGTGATCTGCACCGCCAGCGTTGAAGAACGCCTGCCGCCATGGTTGCGCGGCAAAGGCGAAGGTTGGGTTACGGCCGAATATTCGATGCTGCCCCGCGCCACCCACACCCGTGGCAGCCGCGAAGCCGCGAAAGGCAAGCAAAGCGGGCGGACGCAGGAAATCCAGCGCTTGATCGGCCGCAGCTTGCGCGCGGTCACCGATCTTAAAAAACTTGGCGAACGCCAGATCACGCTCGATTGCGATGTGATTCAGGCCGATGGCGGCACCCGTACCGCGGCGATTTCCGGGGCATGGGTTGCCCTGCGGATTGCGGTGGACAAGCTGATGGCCGCTGGCGCGATCACGCAAGACCCGCTGACCCGCAAGGTTGCCGCGGTCAGTTGCGGGATCTTCAATGGCAACCCGGTGCTCGATCTGGACTATGATGAAGACAGCGCCGCCGATGCCGATGCCAATTTCGTGCTGATCGAAGGCGGCCAGATTGCCGAAGTGCAGGCCACGGCCGAAGGCGCCACTTACGATGAAGAAGCGCTGCTGCGCCTGCTCCGCTTGGCCCGGATCGGTTGCGACCGGATCTTCACCGCGCAGGGCGAGGCCGTGGCCAAGTGACTCGCAAGCTCGGCTCCGAAACGCTGGTAATTGCCACGCACAACGCGGGCAAGCTCAAGGAAATCGGAGCCTTGCTGGCGCCCTATGGGCTGAAATGCGTTTCGGCCGGGTCGCTCGGCCTGCCCGAACCGGCCGAAACTGGCACCACGTTCGTCGAAAATGCACTAATCAAGGCCCGCGCCGCGGCCGAAGGTTCGGGCTTGCCCGCACTAGCGGACGATTCGGGCCTGTGCGTCGATGCGCTGGGTGGTCGGCCCGGGGTCTATACCGCCGATTGGGCGGAGCGGCAGTGGTTTGAAGGCGCGCCGGGCCGCGATTGGTACATGGCGATGGGCAAAGTCGAAGGGTTGCTGTGTGAACTTGGGCCGGATGCCGATCGCAGCGGCCATTTCGCGTGCGTGCTGGCAATCGCGTGGCCGGATGGGGCCAGCGCGGTTTACGAAGGCCGCGTCGCCGGCACGCTGACATGGCCGCCTCGCGGATTGCTGGGCTTTGGCTATGATCCGGTCTTCGTGCCCCAAGGTGCTTCGCAAACCTTTGCTGAAATCGATCCTGATCAGAAGCACCGGATCAGCCACCGCGCCGATGCCTTTGCCAAGCTGGTCGCGGAGCAATTTGGCGGTTAGGCTGGGGCATGGCCCGCGCGCTCTACATCCATTGGCCGTTCTGCCTCGCAAAGTGCCCCTATTGCGATTTCAACAGCCATGTCCGCGACCGGGTTGATCATGACCAGTGGCAGGCTGGGCTGCTGGCTGATATGCGCCGCGAAGCCGCCTTGACCGGGGGCGAGCCACTGGACAGCATCTTCTTTGGCGGCGGCACCCCTTCGTTGATGCCGCCAGCACTGGTGGCCCGGCTGCTGGAAGAAGCAGAACGCCTGTGGGGGTTCGCCCCGGGGATCGAAATTACGCTGGAAGGCAACCCATCGTCGGTCGAAGCCGCGAACTATGCCGCACTGGCCGCCGCCGGGATCAACCGGGTATCGCTGGGCTTGCAGGCGCTTGATGATGAAACGCTGCGGTTTCTGGGCCGGCTGCACGATGCCGCCGAAGGGCTGGCCGCGCTGGACGTAGCGCAGCGCCATTTCGCCCGCGTCAGCTTTGATCTGATCTATGCCCGCCCCGGCCAAACCCCGGCGCAGTGGCAGGCCGAACTAGACCGCGCGCTGGGTTTCGGCACCGGCCACTTATCACTCTACCAACTCACCATCGAGCCGGGGACCAAGTTCGCCACGATGGTTCGGCAGCAACAGTTTGTACCGCTGGATGACGATGCTGCGGCCGACTTGTTCACCTTGACCCAGGAATTGACTGCCGCGGCCGGCTTGCCGCGCTATGAAGTCAGCAACCATGCCCGGATTGGCGAAGAAAGCCGCCATAACCTGACCTATTGGCGCTATCACGATTACTGCGGGATTGGCCCGGGCGCGCATGGCCGGCGCGGCGGCGTGGCCACCGTGCGCCACCGCAAACCGGAAAACTGGCTGGCCGCGATCGACGCTACGGGCCACGGCATTGCCGAAGAGCGCCAGCTTGGCCGCCATGAACAAGCCGCCGAAGCGATGCTGATGGGCCTGCGCCTGCGCGAAGGGGTGGATCTGGGCCTAATGGCAGACCGCTTTGTCCTGACCCTGGCGCAATTGTGCGATCCCGCCAAGTTCGAATTCTACGTTCAGCAAGGGCTGTGCTGGCAGCGCGATGCGCGGATTGGGGTGACCGATGCGGGGATCGAACTGCTGGATGCGCTGCTGGGTGAACTGGTGCCGGCAGAATTGGTCGGCGCATGAGCCGGGCCGACATTCTTGAAGCATGGCACGCCTACCTGACCGATGGACGGCGGCGTTCGCTCCACACCGTGCGCGCCTATGCCGCCACCGCGGCCCGATTGATGGACGCGCTGGGTGATCCAGACTGGTCGACACTGGCCCGGCTGGATGCAGTGGCCCTGCGCACCCAGTTGGCGCGGCGGCGCGGCGAAGGGTTGAGCAATGCCTCGGCCGCGCGCGAACTTTCCGCACTGAAAGGCTTTATCGCCTTTGCCCGGCAGCAGCTTGGCCTGCCCGATCCCGCTCCGCCGCGTATGCGCGGCCCGCGCGTGAAAAAAGGCATCCCCCGCCCCGTCACCCCGGACGATGCGGTGAACCTTGCCGCTGCCGTGAACGAAGATGCTAGCGAACCATGGATCGGGGCGCGTGATCGCGCGGTTTTGCTGCTGCTTTATGGTGCCGGGCTGCGCATTGCCGAAGCCCTGTCGCTAACCGGCGCGGCGCTGCCGCTGGGGGAAGTGCTGGTGGTGACTGGCAAAGGCGCCAAGCAGCGCGCGGTGCCGATCCTGCCGCTGGTGCGCGATGCCGTGGCTGATTATGCCGCGCAATGCCCGTGGCCGCTGGCCAAGGATACCGCGCTGTTTCGTGGGGCCAAAGGGGGGGCACTATCGCAAGGGATGGTGCAAAAGGCTGTTGCCCGCGCCCGGATCGCACTGGGTCTACCGGCAACCGCCACCCCGCACGCGCTGCGCCACAGCTTTGCCACGCACTTGCTTGGCGCGGGGGCTGATTTGCGGAGCCTGCAGGAACTGCTCGGCCACGCCAGCCTTGGTTCAACGCAGATCTATACCAAAGTCGATGCCGCAACATTGCTCGACGTTTACCGCGCCGCGCACCCGCGTGAAGCCGGTTAATCGCCGGCAGTCCAGCGCAGCACCCGCCACCCCCACACGCCCACTACCGCCAGCAGTGCCCCCCACACCAGCGGCCCGGTTACACCGTGCAAAACGTCAAGATAATCGGCCAGCCAATGCCCGCCGATGATCAGCAATGTATTCCACACCATGGCCCCGGCAAACGTGAACGCCAGAAAGCGCAAGTGGCCCATGTGGCTCAACCCGGCCGGCAGCGAGATCATCGTGCGCAGGAACGGCGAAAAACGCATCGCGAAGACCACCCACTGGCCGTGCCGTTGAAAGAAGGCGGTAGCCACTTCGACATCACGCCAGCGCAGTGTCAGCCAGCGGCCCCAACGCGTCACCAGCGGATGCAACCGGCGATAGCCAAGCCGATCCCCCACCAGAAACCAGACATAATTGCCCAGCGTTGATCCGATCGTGCCAACCCACAGCAGCGGCCAGAACGCCATCGTTCCGCGCGCCACCGCAATCCCGCCAACCCCCATGATCACTTCGCTGGGGATCGGCGGGAACACGTTTTCCAGGAACATCAGCACCGCGATGCCCCAGTACCCGCCTTGGGAGATCAAGTTGATGATCCATTCGTCCATACGGACGGCCTTACTTCATCGCGGCATGGCGCGCTTCGATCGCGTCCCAGATCAGGCCCGGCGTATCGGTCCCGTTGAAGGAATCGATCGCACGGATACCGGTGGGCGAGGTAACGTTGATTTCGGTCAGCCACTTGCCGCCGATCACGTCAATCCCGACGAAAACCAGCCCCAATCGCTTGAGTTCCGGGCCAAGCGCCGCACAGATTTCCTCTTCCCGCGCGTTGAGCGTGGTCGGTTCGGCATAACCGCCGGCCGCCAGGTTCGACCGGAATTCGCCCGCGCCCGGCCGGCGGTTGATGGCCCCGGCCACCACGCCATCAACCAGCACGATCCGCTTATCGCCTTCGCTGATTTCCGGCAGGAACGGCTGAAACATATGTGGTTCAACCCACGCATTGTCGAACAGTTCGATCAATGCGCCAAGGTTGCTGCCATCCGCCGGAATCCGCACCACCGCCTTGCCGCCATTGCCGTGCAGCGGCTTCATCACCAGATCGCCCTGAAACCCGTTGGCGATCTGGCGGGCGTGGAATTCACGCACGTCCTCGATCCGGCGGGCCACCAGCGTGGGCGGCATGTACTGCGCAAAATCGAGCACGAAGACCTTTTCCGGGGCATTGCGCACGCTGGCCGGATCGTTGACCACCAGCGTCTGCCCGGCCAGCCGTTCCAGCAGGAACGTGGCGGTGATGTAACTGAGGTCAAACGGCGGATCCTGCCGCATCAGCACCACATCGACATCCTTGACCAGATCGATCTTGCGATGATCGTCGCGGGAGAAATGATTGCCAACTTCCCGCTGTACGCTAACCGGCGCGGCCCACGCCGTGAGCCGACCATCATCCAGCGCCAGCGATTTAACATCGTAATGAAACACCGCATGCCCGCGCGCCTGCGCAGCTTCCATCAGGGCAAAGCTGGAATCGCCAGCGATATTGATCGTTTCCAGCGGGTCCATCTGGACGGCAACGCGCAGCGACATGGTAGCTCCACCTAAGGGATGTTCGGGATCACGCCATTAGAACCGTTTTGGCAAGCGATCGACCAAATTCGCGCGGCCAAGCGATTGGCCCCTCGATTTGTTGGAGAAAGCAATGTTCAAGCCCCTTTTGATCGCCCTTACGGCAACGGCCACGCTTGGCGCGTGGAGCACCCCGGCAGCAGCCAATCCGCCGGCACATCCGGCCGCACATCCCGCCGATCATGGCACCGATCACGCCGACAAGGCCCATCCTGACGACAAAGGTCACCCCGACGCATCACATGGCGATAAATCGGATGGCCACCATGGCAGCGAAAATCCCGGCCATGATGGCGCACATGATAACAAGGCCCCGGCCCACCCTAACCACTGATCCCAATGCCAGGATTACCCGCCGGGCTGCCACACGTTGGCGATCCGGCGGGGCCAGCACCACGGCGCAATCAGGATCACGTCGATCCGAGCAGTATCCTGCGGGCCGGCATAACGGGCATAAGCGATTTGCGCGGCCGCCGCGACCCGCCGCAACCGGTAGAGATCGATTGCCTCGGCCAGCGCGGCGGCATTGCTGCGCCATTTTACTTCGGCGAAGACCACCACGGTGCCGCGCCGGGCAACCAGATCGATTTCCCCGCGCGGGGTCCTGATCCGCCGGCCAACGATCCGCCAGCCCATCAGCCGCAGATACCACGCCGCCAGCATCTCGCCCCGCCGCCCTCGTGCTTCACGGGCGGCGCGGTCGGTCATTTCAATTCCAGCGCCCGGGCATAGAGCGCCTTGCGATCCAGTCCGGTGGCCCGCGCCACTTCGGCAGCGGCTTGCGAGGCCTTGTGGCTCTGCAACGCTGCGATCAGCAGCGCATCGGCATCGGCGGCAGTGACCGCCTGCTCAACCGGCGGGGCCACCAGCAAGACGATTTCGCCCTTCGGCGGATGCGCTGCATAATGCGCGATCAATTCGGCCGGGGTGCCGGTGCGGCATTCTTCGAATTTTTTGGTCAGTTCGCGGGCTACCCCCACTTCACGCCCGGGCAGTACCAGTTCGATCGCCGCCAGCGCATCGGCCAACCGCGGCGCAGTTTCATAAAACACCAGCGTCGCCCGCACCCCGGCAAGTTCGGCCAGCACATCCCCGCGGGCCTTGGCCTTATTGGGCAGAAACCCGGCGAACAGGAAGCGATCGCTAGGCATTCCTGCCAGCGTCAACGCCACGATCGCCGCGCTGGCGCCCGGGATGCTGGTAACGGCAACGCCGCGTTCGCGGGCGGTGCGCACCAAACGATACCCGGGATCGGAAATCAGCGGGGTGCCGGCATCGCTGACCAGCGCCACGGCGTGCTGCTGGGCCAGCGCCAGCACGTGATCGCGGGTCGCATCGCTGGCGTGATCGTCATAGCGGACCAGCTTTTGTTTGATGCCAAGATGCTGCAGCAACTTGCCGGTGACCCGCGTATCCTCACAGGCCACCGCAGCCACGCCACGCAGCACCGCGACCGCGCGCAGGGTAATATCGGCCAAGTTGCCAATCGGGGTCGCGACTATATAGAGTCCCGGTGAAAGCGGCTGATCCATACCCCCTAATGGCCCGCACCGAGGAAGGCGACAAGTGATGTTCGAACGGCGGATCGATTGGCGCGCGCTGGCAGGGCTGGCCACGGCGCTCATGCTGGCCGGCTGCAAGGTCGTGCCCACCGCCCCGGCGCCAACCCCTGCCCCGCTCCCCGGCGACAGCCTGCCGCTTGACCAGCAGCGCCACCGCATTGCCCTGCTGGTCCCGCTGTCTGGCCCCAATGCCGCGCTGGGTCAGGCGGTGGCCAACGCCACGACGATGGCCCTGCTCGATACCAATGCCCGCACCATCCGCGTTACAACATATGATACCGCCGCCGGCCCCGCGGACGCCGCCCGCAAGGCGCTGCAGGATGGCAACAAGCTGGTGCTTGGCCCGGTTCAGGGTGATGATATCGCCACTGCCACCCAGATCGTGCGCCCCACGCGCGTGCCGATGATCACTTACAGCAACGATACCGCATTGGCCGCAGGCGACGTGTTCGTGATGGGCACCGCGCCCGAGCACGCCATTGCGCGGGTTACTGCCTATGCCGCCACCCACGGGGCCAAACGCTTCGCCTTGCTTTATCCTGCGGGGGATTACGGCGCACGGGCCAAGGCCGCCTTTGGCCGCGCGGTGATCGCCGCGGGCGGATCGCTGGCCACAAGTGAAAGCTACGAACGGTCGAACACCTCGATCATCAGCGCCGCCCGCCGGATCAAAACGCGCGGCGGGTTCGATACGATCCTGATCGCCGATAGCGCCCGGTTCGCAGCCATGGCCGCCCCCCAGATCAAACCGGCGGGTGCCGCCCTGCCCCGTATTCTTGGCACCGAATTGTGGAGTGGAGAGGCCGTGATTGCCGCCACCCCGCCGCTACGCGGAGCATGGTTTGCGGCCGTTTCCGACGCCCGCTTCCGCCAGTTTTCAGATAGCTACAAGACGCGCTTTGGCAGCGCTCCTTATCGCCAGGCCACGCTGGGGTATGACAGCGTCCTGCTGGCGGTGCGGATCGCCCGCGAATGGCAACCGGGCACAGCGTTCCCACTGGGCCGTCTGACCGACAAGGGCGGTTTTCTGGGGCTGGATGGCCCGTTCCGCTTTGCCACCGACGGGACCAGCGAACGTGCGCTGGAAGTGCGCGAAGTCCGCGCCAAGGGAGTGGTCGCGATCGATCCCGCCCCCGCCCGGTTCGCGGACTGACGATAACCCGCAAGCCACGCTTGCGCGGCGGAATCACCGCGTTCTATACCCGGCACCATGGCCGATGACCTGTTTGACAAGCTGCCTGCCGCTGGTGGCGATTCCTATGATGGTTCCGCGATCGAGGTGCTCGAAGGGCTGGAACCCGTGCGCCGCCGCCCCGGCATGTACATCGGCGGCACCGATGAACGCGCGTTCCACCACCTTGCCGCCGAAGTGCTCGACAACGCGATGGACGAAGCGGTGGCCGGCCATGCCAACCGCATCGAAGTGCTGCTGGAAGAAGGCAACCGCCTGACCATCACCGACAACGGCCGCGGCATCCCGGTCGATGAACACCCGAAATATCCCGGCAAGTCGGCACTGGAAGTGATCCTCACCACCCTGCATTCGGGCGGCAAGTTTTCGGGCAAGGCTTATGCCACATCAGGCGGGTTGCACGGGGTTGGCGTCAGCGTGGTCAACGCGCTGTCCACGCTGACCCGGATCGAAGTTGCGCGCAACAAAGAGCTGTGGGCGCAGGAATTTTCGCGCGGCGTTCCCACTGGCCCGCTGCAGCACCTTGGCGGCACCCCCAACCGGCGCGGCACCTCGGTTACGTTCATCCCCGATCCGGAGATTTTTGGCGAAGACGCCCGGTTCAAGCCGGCGCGCCTGTTCAAACTGGTGCGGTCCAAGGCCTACTTGTTTGCCGGGGTGGAAATTCGCTGGAAATGCGCTGCATCACTGGCGAGTGAAGATGTTCCGGCCGAAGCCGTGTTCCAGTTCCCCGGCGGTCTGGCCGATCACCTCAAGGAACAGATCGGCGCGCGGGAATGCGTTACCACCCAGTTCTTTTCCGGAACGCAGGATTTCCCGGCCAGTGATGCCGGGCTGGAACAGGGGCGGGTCGAATGGGCGATTGCCTGGCCGTTGTGGTCGGATGGGGCATATTCGTTCTACTGCAACACCATCCCAACCCCGGATGGCGGCACCCACGAAGCCGGCCTGCGCGCCGCGCTGACCAAGGGCATCCGTGCGTTCGGCGATCTGGTTGGCCAGAAAAAGGCCAAGGACATCGTCCCGGAAGATATCATCACCGGCAGCGAAGTTATGCTGTCCGTCTTCATCCGTGACCCCCAGTTCCAAAGCCAGACCAAAGACCGGTTAACATCGCCCGAAGCCGCCCGGCTGGTTGAAAACGCGGTGCGCGATCACTTCGACCATTTCCTGACTGACAATATGGAGCGCGGCAAGGCGCTGCTCGGCGCGGTGATGGAACGGATGGACGAACGCCTGCGCCGCAAGCAGGAACGCGAAGTCAAGCGCAAGACCGCCACCAACGCCCGCAAGCTGCGCCTGCCCGGCAAGCTGACCGATTGTTCGGGCGAAGGCGATGGCGAAACCGAACTGTTCATCGTCGAAGGGGATTCGGCCGGTGGCAGCGCCAAGCAGGCGCGCGATCGCAAAACGCAGGCGATCCTGCCGATCCGCGGCAAGATCCTGAACGTCGCCAGCGCCACGGCCGACAAGATCCGCGCCAACACCGAAATCGCGGATCTTGGCCTCGCGCTGGGCTGCGGCACCCGCAAGGACTGCAACCCGGATAACTTGCGCTACGATCGCATCGTGATCATGACCGATGCCGATGTTGACGGCGCGCATATTGCCACGTTGCTGATGACGTTCTTCTTTCAGGAAATGCCCGAAGTGGTGCGCCGTGGGCATCTTTATCTGGCGCAGCCCCCACTTTACCGGCTGACCGCCGGCAAAGAGAGCGCCTATGCCCGCGACGATGCCCACCGCGCCGAACTGGAAGCCACCGTATTCAAGGGCAAGAAGGTGGAAGTCGCCCGGTTCAAGGGGCTGGGTGAAATGAACCCACAGCAACTGCGCGAAACCACGATGGACCCGGCCAAGCGCGGGCTGCTGCGCATTACCCTGCCGCCCGAATACGAAGGGCGCGCGGCAGTGAAGGATCTGGTCGACAAGCTGATGGGCCGCGATCCGGCGCAACGCTTCATGTTCATTCAGAACCGCGCCGGCGAACTCGATCCAGAACTGATTGACGCCTGATCGCTCCCGCCGGTTAAACCATGCCGGCTGACGACACTGTCGATCCATTTGGATTGCAGCTTGCAACCGGCTGCGCCTGCACTTATCCCAGCATCTTAATCGACCGATTAAGTGAACGGGGAAAGCCATGGCGCAGTTTGAAGGCACCAGCAATTACGTCGCAACCGATGACCTCAAGGTCGCCGTCAACGCAGCCGTGCTGCTGCGCCGGCCGCTGCTGGTGAAGGGTGAACCCGGCACCGGCAAGACCGTGCTGGCCCATGAAATTTCGAAAGCGCTCGATGCGCCGCTGATCGAATGGCACGTCAAATCGACCACCAAGGCCCAACAAGGCCTGTATGAATACGATGCCGTGGCCCGCCTGCGCGATGGTCAACTGGGCGATGAACGCGTTCACGACATCAAGAACTACATCAAGAAGGGCAAGCTGTGGGAAGCCTTCACCGCGCCCAAGCTGCCGGTGCTGCTGATCGACGAAATCGACAAGGCCGATATCGAATTCCCGAACGATCTGTTGCAGGAACTCGATCGGATGAGCTTCGACGTTTACGAAACCCGTGAAACGATCGCCGCCAAGGAACGCCCGATCGTGGTGATCACGTCGAACAACGAAAAGGAACTGCCCGACGCGTTCCTGCGCCGCTGCTTCTTCCACTACATCAAGTTCCCCGACCGCGAGACGATGCAGGCGATCATCGACGTGCACTTCCCCGGGATCCAGAAAACGCTCGTTTCGAAGGCACTGGAAGTGTTCTACGAAGTGCGCGACGTTCCGGGCCTGAAGAAGAAGCCCAGCACCAGCGAACTGCTCGACTGGCTCAAGCTGCTGCTGAATGAAGATATGCCGCTGGACGTGCTGCAGCAAAAAGATCCCACCAAGGCGATCCCGCCGCTCCACGGCGCGCTGCTGAAGAATGAACAGGACGTCATGCTGTTCGAACGCCTCGCTTTCATGGCGCGGCGGCAAAGCTGATCAGCTGTTCGTCGCTGCGAGAGGGCAATGGCGTCTCGCAGCGACGAACGGATCGGATGGGCTTAATCTTGCGGCTTCAGGCTTTCCATCGGCACTTCGGCGTACATCTGCTTCACCGCCGGTCGCGCGGCGATCTGTTCGATCCAGCGCAGGAGGTGCGGCGTATCGCTGGCGTTGACCAGTTCGGAAAAACCGAACTGCATTCCGCCCGCGATCGCATAGTTGCAGATGTCTGCCAGCGAATACATCCCGCCCGCCAGCCATTCATTGTCGGCCAGATGATCGTCCAGCCGGCGCACAGAAACCGCGATCTTGCGCATTTCTTCGTCCAGCAGATCCTGCGGGAAGCCATCGCGTGCGCGGCGCCATTTGACTTGCTGTTCGGGAATGGGAATGGCCTTCACGCGTTCTTCGAACTCTTCCGCCGAAATTGCCTTGGCCATCTGACTGACCATCCGCGACCAACCGATGGTGGAAACGCACCAGCAGAAATATTCGTCGACCCACTTGGTCCACACGCGCATTTCGGCACGATCGGCAAAATCATCCGGGCGCAGCTTAACCGCGGTGGGGTATTTGTCTTCCAGGTATTCACAGATCACCGTCGATTCGGTGATGGTGCGCGCGCCATCAACCAACGCCGGCACCTGCCCGCGCGGATTGATCGCCTTGTACCAATCGCTGTGATGCTCGAACGTTGCCGGGTTCAACCGAACACCTTCAAATTCGAGCCCCTTTTCATACAGCGTGAGCAAGGGTTTGAGCGAGTTCGCACCCGGTCCGAAACTGTAAAGCTTGAGCATTATCGCAGCATCCTCTCTAATCGCGAGGAAGCGTACATTTTGTATGCAACACATACAAGTTGCAAAAATCCGCCGGCAAGTTGCAAAAAACACCTGCGGAGCCAGCCGACCGTGCATTAAGCTCGGCCGGTCAATCGAGGATCGATTCCATGTTCTTCAACTTCGTCGACGAACTGCGCGCTGCTGGTATCAAGGCCAGCTTCAAAGAGCATCTCACCCTGCTCGAAGCGCTCGAAAAGAACGCGATCGAGCAGACCCCTGAGGCGTTTTATTACCTCAGCCGTGCCACGTTCGTAAAAGACGAAAGCCTGCTCGACCGGTTCGATCAGGTGTTCAACAAAGTGTTCAAGGGCATCCTGACCGATTACGGCCAGAACCCGGTCGATGTGCCGGAAGATTGGTTGAAAGCCGTGGCGGAAAAGTTCCTGACCGCCGAAGAAATGGCCGCGATCGAAAAGCTGGGATCGTGGGAAGAAATCATGGAGACGCTGAAAAAGCGGCTCGAAGAACAGGAAAAGCGCCACGAAGGCGGCAACAAGTGGGTCGGCACCGGCGGCACATCGCCTTACGGCAATTCGGGCTTTAACCCGGAAGGCGTGCGGATCGGCGGCGAAGGCAAGCATAACAAGGCGCTCAAAGTCTGGGAAAAGCGCGAATTCCAAAACCTTGATAACACCCGCGAACTGGGCACCCGCAACATCAAGGTGGCGCTGCGCCGGTTGCGCCGCTTTGCCCGCGAAGGATCGCCCGATGAACTGGACCTTGAAGGCACGATCGAAGGCACCGCGCGGCAGGGTTGGCTGGATATCCGGATGCGCCCGGAGCGGCACAATGCTGTCAAGCTGCTGTTGTTCCTTGATGTTGGCGGATCGATGGACCCGTTCATCAAGTTGGTCGAAGAACTGTTCAGCGCGGCGACAACCGAGTTCAAGAACCTTGAATTCTTCTACTTCCACAACTGCCTGTACGAAGGCGTATGGAAGGACAACGCCCGGCGCTGGTCCGAACGGACCAATACGTGGGACATCCTCCACAAGTATGGCCACGATTACAAAGTGGTGTTCGTGGGCGATGCCGCGATGAGCCCGTATGAAATCACCCACCCGGGTGGTTCGGTCGAACATTTCAACGAAGAAGCCGGCTCAACCTGGCTGCAACGGGTGGCCAATGTTTATCCCGCAACGGTGTGGATCAACCCGGTGCCCGAAAAGCAGTGGTCCTATTCGCAATCAACCAAGATGATCCGGGAATACATCGGTGGTTCGATGTACCCGTTGACGCTCGAAGGGCTGGATAACGCCATGCGCGAACTAACCCGCAAGAAGCATTGATCGGGCAACTATGACCGGGGGGCAGACACACCACGCACAGCGCGCGATCATCGGCGCGACCATCGGCAATGCGATCGAATTTTATGACTTTCTGGTCTATTCGATTTTCGCGATCCAGATCGGCCAGGCGTTCTTTCCGTCCGACAATGCATACCTTTCGCTGATTGCCAGTCTGGCCACGTTTGGCGCGGGGTTCATTTCGCGCCCGCTGGGGGCATGGTACATCGGCAGCTATGCCGATCGCCACGGCCGGCGGCCGGCGATGCTGCTGACGCTGGGCTGCATGGGGCTTGGCATCGCCGGGCTGGCGCTGACCCCGTCTTATGCCCAGATCGGGATAGCTGCGCCGGTCATCGCCGTGTTGGCGCGCTTGCTACAGGGATTTGCGCTGGGCGGCGAAGTTGGCCCATCCACCGCATTCCTGATCGAAGCCGCCGCGCACAGCCACCGCGGGTTGATCGGCAGCCTGCAGCGCGTCACCCAATTGGCCGCCGGCGGGTTTGGCGCGCTGGCCGGGCTGGTGCTCAGCGCGATCCTGACCAAAGCGGAATTGGCGGCGTTTGGCTGGCGAATTGCGCTGGCCTTGGGGCTGGTGGTGATCCCTTATGCCCTGTGGGTGCGCAAAACCCTGCCTGAAACCCATGCTTATGAAGAACGCGCCACCATCGCGCCCCGGCCCAGCAAACTGGAATGGCGGATCATGGCGCTTGGCTTCGTGGTGTTTTCGGCTGGCACCTCGACCAGCTATATTCTGAACTATCTGGCCACGTTCGCGCAAGCATCGCTGCACCTGCCGCAGGCGCAGGCGCTGGGCGGGCAATTGGCATCGTATGTCACCGGGGTTGCCGCGGGCCTGTGGGCAGGATGGATGAGCGACCGGGTGGGACGCAAACCCTTGATCCTTGCCGCGGCGCTGGTGCCACTGCTGGGCGCCTGGCCGTTGTTCAGTTGGTTGATCGGCAATCCTTCGGCCAGCAGCTTCATGCTTGCCTGTGCGCTGTTCGGCATCGCCAACGGCATTTCCAGCGTGTTTGTCGTCGCCGTCAGCGAAAGCATTTCCAAGGCCAGCCGCGCCCGCAACTTTGCGCTCGTCTATACCCTGCCGATCACGATTTTTGCATCGAGCGCGCAGTTGGTGGTGACATGGATGATCCACGTTACCGGCACGCCGATGGCGATCGCGTGGTTCCTGATCGCTTTGTGGATCCCCGGCACGCTGGCCGCGCTGGCTTTGCCCGAAACGCGCCACACCGTGCATTAACGCGGCGCGCTTGCCGATCACATCGTTCAGCCCCATCTTACCCAAGATGACCAGCCGCCTCCCCGCCCTGTTCCTTGGCCATGGTTCGCCCATGACTGTGATTTCCGATGTTCCCGAGCGGCGCGCGTGGTGTGCCTTGGGGCAGGCCCTGCCCCGCCCCAAGGCGCTCCTCGTGGTTTCGGCCCATTGGGAAACCCATGGCGCAATTCATCTTACCGCTGGTGATCAGCCCCGCACGATCCACGATTTTCGCGGCTTTCCGCCCGAACTGTACGCCATGCAATATCCCGCGCCGGGATCGGATGCGTTGGTTGCGCGAGCAATCGAATTGTTGGGACCAAATGCGGCACAGCCCGATTCAGGCTGGGGGTTTGACCACGGATCATGGGGCGTGGTGCAACCGATGTTCCCGGCCGCAGACATTCCGCTGGTTCAGTTGAGCCTCAACCGCAGCCTGTCCCCTGATCAACACATCGCCACGGCTCGGCGGCTGGCTCCGCTGCGCGATGAAGGCGTGTTGCTGATCGCCAGCGGCAACGTGGTGCACAATCTGGCGTTGTGGCGGCAATATGCCGGCACGCGCCCGGAATGGGCGCTGGAATTCCAGCAGCGCATTACCGCCGCGATGATCACTGGCGATCACACCGGGCTGACCCAGTTTGCCGATGACGATCAGGCCGCCGCAGCAGCCATCAACAGCGCCGAACATTACCTGCCCCTGCTCTATACCGCGGGTTGGCGGCTGCCGGGCGATGCCGTGGGCGTGTTCAACGACACCGTTGATGGGGCACTATCCATGACAAGTTACCTGATCGGTGATACGGCACTGTTGAAAGCGGCCGGCATAGAGTAGGCCGCGCCGCAGCGAGTGGCTAGATCAGCACAATGGATTCCCAATTGCTGATCATCTGCGCGCTAACCGCCGCGATCAACCTTATCGGCACGCTGGCCTATTCGGCCCGGATTGCCGGGGTGCGCACGCGGCGCATCGCGATGAGCTTTGCCCTGTTCAACATCCTCGTGCTGGTCAGCCGCACTTCGAACAGCTTTCTCGGCCCGTTTCTGGCCAAGCGGATCGAAACGCGCATCGCCCATGGTGGCGGCGATGCGCTGTTCGGCGATTTCCAGCTGGTGCTGGCTTCCGCCTCGCTCGCGGTGGCGGTTGGGATTGCGCTGGTCCCCACCGGCCAGCGACTGTTCGCCCGGGCAATCGGCCACTTTCAGGAACACCGTTCAACCTTGCGGATGATCCTGCACAGCGCCTCGCCGGATGGGCTGCGCACCATTCGCGACGCCGCATCGCCGCCGCGCCTGCAACAGTTGCGCGAACTGACCAAGCAACGCGGGGTTGGCTGGGGCGTGCTGGCCGCCAATTGCCTGGCCCAGGCCCTGATTACCGTGGGGGTGCTGGCATCGCTCTATGCCGGGTACCTGAACCCTGAATTCCGCGTTACCGCATCGCAGCTATCCGCCGTAATCAACGGATTTGCCACGATCCTGCTGTTTGCGCTGATCGACCCGCAGCTTTCGGTCATGACCGATGATGTGATCGAAGGCCGGGTCAGCGAACCGCTGTTCCGCCGCACGATCGTGTGGATCAGCCTGAGCCGGCTGGCGGGAACGCTACTCGCGCAGGCGCTGTTCCTGCCATCGGCACAATTGGTGGCGTGGATCGCGAACTACGTATAGCGCAGGAACGGCCGCACCGTTTCGCGCCACGCGGCTTCATCTGCGCTCGCCAATGCCTCAAGATCGCCCGGTTCAGCCCCGGTATCATCAACCCATTCGCGCAGCGCCGGCCCGCCGTTGATCACATCGATCGCCAGCCGATCGAATTCGTACTCATACGGGAAATCGCGCCACAGCGGGTAATCGGGATAGAGCGCGCGGATCGCCTTGAAGGCCAGCGCCTGCAAGCGCCACGGGCGGAACGCGTGGTGATCGTAAAACGGGCCTTCGGCGTGGACCATCAACGCATGGCAAAGCGTATGGGCGTGCTTGTGAAACGTGGGTTCGAAATGGCATTCGCGCAGCGCGCAGCCGGCCAGCCAAGCGGGCGCGGTGCGCTGCATTTCCGCCAGCACCGCCTTCGCATCCACATCGGGCGCGCCGAACAATACTTCGAGCGGGCGCGTGGTCCCGCGGCCTTCCGACAGCGTGGCCCCTTCGAGCATTACCGTTCCGGCATAAGCCCGCGCCATGTTGAGGTTCGCCGCATTCGGGCTGGGATTGATCCAGATCCGATCTTGCGGCCAGCCAAACCCGGCCCCTTCAGGCTGCCAGCCCGCCATTTCGATCACCCGGTACGGCACATCAAGGCCGAAGTGCGCGATGAACCAGTGGCCCATTTCGCCCAGCGTCAACCCATGGCGCATCACCATTGGCCCCGTGCCAACAAAGCTTTCCTGCCCGGGCAGCAACAGCGTGCCTTCAACCGGTCGGCCGGCGGGATTGGGGCGATCAAGCACCCACACTTCCTTGCCGGTGCCGGATGCCGCCTGCAGCAGATAGAGCAGCGTGGTAACGAACGTGTAGATCCGGCAACCAAGATCCTGCAGGTCGAACAGGAACACGTCGGCCGTGGCCATCATTTCAGCCGTGGGTCGGCGCACTTCGCCATAAAGGCTGAACACCGGGATCTGATAAGTCGGGTCCAGCTCATCAGCCGTTTCGACCATGTTGTCCTGCTTGTCGCCTTTCAGCCCGTGCTGGGGGCCGAATGCCGAGGTGACGTTGACCCCGGCCGCAATTAACGCGTCAAGCGAATGGACCAGCCCCGCTGTAACCGAAGCAGGGTGCGCCACCAGCGCCACGCGCCGTCCGTTCAGCGGAGCACGCAAAGCAGGGTCGGCAAGCAGGCGATCGATACCAAAGTTCATGGCGCGCTGGGTGCCGCAAGCATGGCGGCAAAGCAAGCCGCATGGTGAAAATCGGGTTGACCGGGCGCATGGGCCAGCGCCCAGTATGATTTTACCCCGCCCTGTTCCTCGATCACCGCAGTCAGCGATAGCTGCGCCGGTAACGCGGGCAACGCCCCCAGCGGGATCGCCGCATCGAAAATCGCCAACCCGCCCTGCCCGCGTCGCATCGTACACACCGGATCGCGCGGCACCGGCCGATCGGCCATGCCGCTGCGATAACTGCTGAAATCGTAAGCAGCCCAGCGTTCGGACGGAGAGAGGTTCAGTTCGACATAGCCAGCTTCGCCTGCCGGGTGCAGGAACGCTTCGAAGCAAGTGGCCTGCCACAACCCATCGGCCCGGCCCTTGCCCGCAAAGGCAGGCAGCACCAGCCCGCCCGCACCATCGATCCGCCAGCGCAGTTCCAGCCAGCCATCGCGCCAGCCGATCACGCTGGCCGTGATCGCAGACACCAGTTTTGCCGGCGTATCGGGGTGGCATTTCAGCGGATACGTTTCCAAGCGCGCTTCTCCGTGCTAGGCGCGCCCCGAAATCCAGAAGGCAGCCATGACTTACAACTCAACCCTGCTCCGCCTGCTTGAAGAACGCGGCTACATCCATCA
>JBDKLL010000028.1:0-5446 GCA_039795595.1 Pseudomonadota bacterium | reverse complement strand
CGGCCTGCCACTGCATCATGTAATTCAGCCGCTTGATCTTCCACACGCCGTCTTCGCGCACGTAATCGTTTTCGTAGATCCCGGCTTCCCAGAATTGCTGCGGCATCCCTTCGGGCAGGCTATCCTTGATCGCATCGTGCCAGCCACCCGCCAGCACGCCGCGGAACCGGCCCTTGGCGGTCTGGCGATCGGGGGCAACGGTGATCACGTCCTGCAACTGGAAGTGATCGAGCAGCAAGCCCTTGACCGGACCGCGCCGCCCGCCGGTGAACAGGTTCTGGAACCACGTGCCATACAGCCGGATAATCCCGGCATGGCCGCGATATTCACCTGAAAGGAACACCACGGCGCCATCGTCGGAAAACAGGGCGGCAACTTCTTCGGGGCGGTTGTAGTCGATGTAATAGCCATAGGCCATTTGCAGGCGGCGGATCGCGGCCTGATCTTCCAGTTCGTTGACGCGGTTTTCCAGCGCGACGAGGCGTGCGTCCAAATCAGCCATTTCGACTCTCCCGAATTAATTGTATGCAACACTAACAATTGTTCGCGTTTTGGCGAGAGGGAAAATCAAAATGAGCGAATGGCAAGGCCGCGTGGCGTTCATCACGGGTGGGGTTTCCGGGCTGGGTCTGGGCATTGCGCAGGCATTCAGCGATGCGGGCATGCGCCTGGCCTTATCCTACCGCAACGAAGATTACCGCGCTGCCGCCGCGCGCTGGTTTGCCGAAAACGGGCGGGAAGAACCGCTGTGGATCAAGCTCGATGTGCTCGATCGGGCGGGCTGGGCCGCGGCGGCGGATGCGGTTGAGGCGCATTTTGGCGAAGTCCACGTGCTGTGCAACAACGCCGGGGTCAGCGTGTTCGGCGATACGGCCGAAGCCAGCCATGCCGATTTTGATTGGATAATGGGGGTCAACTTTGGCGGGGTGGTGAACGGGATCGTCGCGTTCCTGCCCAAGCTCAAGAAGGCCAGCGGTCGCCGCCACGTGACCAATATCGCCAGCATGGCCGCCTACCTTTCGGGGCCGCAGGCCGGGATCTATACCGCCAGCAAGTTTGCGGTGCGGGGCCTCACGGAATCGCTGCGGTATAATCTGGTACCGCACGGGATCGGCTGCACACTGGTGTGTCCGGCGCTGATCCGCACCAACGCATGGGATTCCGCGTTCCGCCGCCCGGCTGAATTTGCCGGCAGCGGGTTCGGCGAAGTCAACAAGGCGGAACTGGAGCAATTCGGCACCGCGTTTCAGGCTGGGATGGATCCGCACGAAGCCGGCACCAAGATCGTGGCGGGGATGAGCGCCGGGCAAGGGCTGGTGTTCACCCACCCCGAATTCGCCGATGACTTCAAGGCGATCTATGA
Organism: Pseudomonadota bacterium; assembly: GCA_039795595.1. Taxonomy (GTDB): domain Bacteria; phylum Pseudomonadota; class Alphaproteobacteria; order Sphingomonadales; family Sphingomonadaceae; genus Novosphingobium. The sequence continues at coordinate 4,083 of JBDKLL010000028.1, read as the reverse complement.
GGAAAGCCTTGCTGCCCTGCCCGATGAAGTGGCCCCGCCCGAGCGGCTGGAAGTGGAACGGATGCGCCGCGAAGCGAACCGGGCGGCGCTTGCGGGCAAGAGCATTTCGATCAACGACCTGACCTAGACTCTCCGCCGCATCGGTTTAAGCTCTGCCAGCAACCGGAGAATGACGATGTGCGATGAATTTACGGCAGATCGGGAAGACGCAGCGCTGGCGGCCAAGGGGCTTAGCCGCCGGGAATTTGCGGCGATCGGTGCCGCCGGGGTGCTGGCGGCCTGCGCCGGCAGCAAAGGCGAAGCATCGAGCGCGGTGGCGCTGACGGAACAGGCCGTTAACATCGCAACGGCCGATGGCACCGCTGATGCGTTCTTTGTTCACCCGGCCGCAAATCGTCACCCCGGGGTGATCCTGTGGCCGGATATTGCCGGGTTGCGTGATGCCTACAAGGAAATGGGCCGGCAGCTGGCGCGGGAAGGTTATGCGGTGCTGGTGGTAAACCATTACTATCGCTCCAGCCCGGCCCCGATCCTTGCCTCGATCGCCGAATGGCGCACGCCAGCAGGGCAGGCCAAGCTGCAGCCGATGATTGCTGCGCTTAGCCCGGCGGGAACCACCCGCGATGCCGCCGCGTTCGTGCATTGGCTGGACCAGCAGGCTGCGGTCGATACCGCCCGCGGGATTGGCACCAGCGGTTATTGCATGGGCGGGCCTTATACCGTGCGCACAGCCGCGGCCGTGCCGGACCGGGTGCGCGCGGCGGCATCGTTCCACGGCGCTGGGCTGGTTACCACCGCGCCCGATAGCCCGCATCGCCTGCTGGGGCAGACCAAGGCCAGCTTCCTGTTCGCGATTGCCCGGAACGACGATGCCCGCGCCCCGGATGACAAGGCCGCGCTGCGCGAAGCTGCCAAGGCTGCAGGGCGGCCGGCAGAGATCGAAGTCTATGCCGCCGATCACGGCTGGTGCACGCTGGATGCCCCGGTTTACGACAAGGCCGAAGCCACGCGCGCGTGGGGCCGGTTGCTGGCGTTGCTGAGCGGGCTTTAGATCAGGCCCACCAATAGGCTGTGGCGCGCATTTCGATGCTGATCCGCGGCGGGGCATCGGCCGGGGCCAGCGGATCATCGAACGCCACGTGCGGGATGCAGTGCGCGCGGGCTGGATCGCTGTCGTTGGTCTTGAACAGCACGGCTTCATCGATCGCTAGGTTCGGGTAGAAGTACCAACGGTGCTGCGGGGCGTGGGCCACAACCCAGCTTTCAAAGCTCCATTCCGGCGCGCCGCCGGGTGGGTCGAAAATCGCATCGGCCACGATCAGGTCTTGCGCCGCAACGCTGCGTGCATCGCAATAAGCCAGCGGCACATCTTGCGGCGCTGGCGATAGCGCGCGCCACAGGTTGTAGGCGGCGCAGCGGGTAAACTTGCGCCCACCGGCCCCGCGTTCGGCAAATTCGGCGGCGGTCACATCGTTGATGTCGATATGGGCAAAGCGCGCGGGGTGCGAATTGTCGCTGCTGCCAGCTTTGCCGCTCTTTTCGGAAAACCGCAGGATCCCCGGAGCGTTGACCTGCACTTCATCCGCGCCGGTCAGCTGCTTGATCAGGTCGGCCACTTCGGCGCGGTGGACATCTGCCAGTTGCGCGCGGTCGGTCCAATCGGTGATCGCGCTGCGATGGTGGACCAACTGGAAGCCTTCGCGATCGATCTGGGCGTCGATCTGGCGGGCATCGTGCACCGGCATAGGGTGCAAATCGATCGGCACCCGGTCCTTCTCGTGCGCGTTGGCGTAATAGAAGGGCCGGGTGCCGTCGTTGGCGACATAGGCGATCTGCGCGATGTGTTGGGTCATCGCGCGATCTTGCCGCTTACTTGGTGATCTTGGAAGTGTCGAAAGTGCCAAGCCCGGGCTTGAAGCTCTTTTCGTCGAGGAACTGACGGGTGGCTTCCTTGCGGGCTTCGACGCCGCCGAAGTTGTGCAGCGCTTCCTGCGTGCGGATCAGGTAATCTTCGGCGTTGTCATACGTCATTTCGGTCATCCGGCGCACCGCCCACTTGGTGGCGCGCAGGGCGTGGCCGTCCTTCTTGAGCAGCGCTTCGGCCACCGCGGTGACGCGCGCCTTAAGCTGATCGGCGGGGACGCTTTCGGTGACCAGACCTTGGGCTTCGGCCTGCTTGCCGTTGAGGTTTTCGCCCATCATCGCGTGGTACATCGCCTTGCGCAGCGGCATCAGGTCGGCGACGACCTTCGATGCGCCGCCGCCCGGCAGGATGCCCCAGTTGATTTCCGACAGGCCGAATTGCGCATCATCGGCGGCAATTGCGATGTCGCACGCGAACAGCGGGCCATAGCCACCGCCAAAGCACCAGCCGTTGATCATCGCGATCGTCGGCTTTTCGTACCAGCGCAGGCGTTCCCACCACGAATAGGCTTCGCGCTGTGACTTGCGGATCGCCCACAGGCCCTGTTCTTCGGTTTCGCGGAAGTATTCCTTAAGGTCCATCCCGGCCGACCAGGCATCGCCTTCGCCAGTCAGCACCAGCACGCCCACGTCATCGCGGAATTCGAGTTCGGCAATCACGCGGCCCATCTGGCGGTTGAGCTTGGGGCTCATGCAGTTGCGCTTTTCGGGGCGGTTGAACTTCACCCACGCAATGCGGTTTTCGATGGTGAACGAAACGGTATCTTCTTCGGCGCGATCTGCGGCCATGATGGTAGTCCTTTGGTTACTGCAAAAATTGGGATCAGATGGGGAAGTGGCCCGGTTGGGTTTCGACCGTGATCCAGCGGGTTTCGGTAAAGCTGTCGATGCCCTGCTTGCCGCCGAAGCGGCCATAGCCCGATGCGCCAACCCCGCCGAACGGCATCTGGGCTTCATCGTGCACGGTCGGGCCGTTGACGTGGCAGATGCCCGACTGGATGCGCTTGGCAATCGTCAGGCCCTTGGCGATGTCGGTGGTGAACACCGCGGCCGAGAGGCCATATTGCGTGTCGTTGGCCAGTTCGACCGCGTGTTCCGCATCGCGCGCGCGGATCATCGCCACCACCGGGCCAAAGCTTTCGTCGCGGTAGAGGTTCATTGCGGCGGTTACGCCGTCTACCACCGTGGCCGGCATCAGCACGCTGTCGGCCTTGCCACCGGCGATCACCTTGGCACCCTTGGCCGCGGCATCATCGATCAGCGCGTTGACGTGGGAAACGGTCTTCTGATCGACCACCGCGCCGAGCGGGGTGGTGCCTTCGCGCGGATCGCCCACCGCCATGCTGGCGGCCTTCGCGGCAAAGCGCTTGGCGAATTCATCGGCCACGGCTTCGACCACGATGATCCGTTCGGTGCTCATGCAGATCTGACCCTGGTTCATGAATGCCCCGAACGCGGCGGCCTTCACCGCTTCATCCAGATCGGCATCTTCGAGCACGATCAGCGGAGCCTTGCCGCCCAGTTCGAGCAGGCAGGGCTTCAACTGTTCAGCAGCGCGCTTGGCGATGATCCGGCCAACATTGGTGCTGCCGGTAAAGTTGATCCGCTTGACCTCGGGCGCATCGATCAGCGCGCCGACCACTTCGGCCGCATCGGCCGGGGCGTTGGTCACCACGTTGACCACGCCTTCGGGGAAGCCGGCTTCGGCAAAGGCTTCGATGATCAGGGCGTGGGTGCGCGGGCAGGTTTCGCTGGCCTTCAGGATCACGGCGTTGCCGCAGGCCAGCGGCACGGCGATCGCGCGCACGCCCAGAATGATCGGCGCGTTCCACGGCGCGATGCCCACGATCACGCCAACCGGTTCTTTCAGGGCCATGGCAAGGCAGCCGGGCTTGTCAGACGGGATCACTTCGCCGGTGATCTGGGTGGTGATCGCGGCAGCTTCGCGCACCATGCCGGCGGCGAGACCAAGGTTGAACATGGCCCAGCCGGCAGTCGATCCGGTTTCGGCCATCATCGCGGCCACGAAATCATCCTTATTCGCTTCAAGCGCGGCGGCGGCCTTCATCAGCACGGCGCGGCGAGCGTTCGGCCCTTGTGCGGCCCAGGCCGGAAACGCCGCGGCGGCCGTGGCGGCAATGGCTGGAATATCGGCCGCTT
>JBDKLL010000027.1:0-7426 GCA_039795595.1 Pseudomonadota bacterium | reverse complement strand
CCTTGCCCGGGGTGCGGTTTTCCTGCGCGGCAACCAGTTCTTCGAACTTCTTGATACGCGCCTTTGATTTGGTCTGGCGGCCTTTGACGCCGGCGCGGATCCATTCGAGTTCGTCGTTGATCGCCTTCTGGCGGCCGGTTGCCTCGCGGTCTTCCTGTTCCAGCCGCTTCGACTTCTTTTCAAGGTAGGTCGAATAGTTGCCTTCGTAGGGGAAGTATTTCCCGCGGTCGAGTTCGAGGATCCAGCCCACCACGTTATCCAGGAAGTAACGGTCGTGGGTGATCATCAGCACCGCACCGGCATATTCCTTGAGGTGGTTTTCCAGCCATTCGACGCTTTCGGCATCAAGGTGGTTGGTCGGTTCGTCGAGCAGCAGGATGTCCGGCTTTTGAATCAGCAGGCGGGTCAGCGCGATACGGCGCTTTTCACCGCCCGACAGGCTGTCCACGCTCCAGTCGCCCGGCGGGCAGCGCAGCGCTTCCATCGCGATTTCCAGCTGGTTGTCGAGCGTCCAGCCATCAACCGCGTCGATCTTGCCCTGCAGTTCGCCCATTTCTTCCATCAGCGCGTCGAAATCGGCGTCTTCCGGGGGATCGGCCATCAAGTTCGAGATTTCGTTGAACCGGTCCACCAGATCGGCGGTGGCGCGGGCGCCGTCCTTGACGTTTTCCAGCACGGTCTTGGTGGTATCGAGCTGGGGTTCCTGCTCAAGATAGCCGACGGTGATGTTTTCGCCCGGCCACGCTTCGCCGGTGAAATCGGTGTCCACCCCGGCCATAATCTTGATCAGGGTCGATTTACCCGCGCCGTTGGGGCCGACGATGCCGATCTTGGCACCTTGATAGAACTGCAGGTTGATATCGCTCAGCACCGGCTTTTGCGCGCCGGGGAAAGTCTTGGTCATGCCCTTCATGACATAGGCGTATTGGGCGGCCATGGGATGGTCCTCTTGGGATAAGTCTGAACTGGAAAGTTGCCGCGCCCTCTACAGGGCGGGGGCGGGCGGGGCAAGCACCGCTTGGCAAGTGATTATCGGCAAGTTAGGCAAGCGCCCATGCGAACCATGATCCGCGCCCTTGCGCTCTCCGCTTTAGTTGCTCCCAATCTTGCTGTTGCAGCACCCGCCGCGCCCGATAACACTGCCTGGGACATTCTGGCCGATCTGACCACTGAAGTCGGGCAGCGCCTTGCCGGGTCCCCGCGCGAAGCCGCCGCCCGCGAATGGGGGGCAGCCCGGCTGGCCGCGCTAGGGTTCAAGGGGGTTGTGATCGAACCGTTTGCAATCCCGGGGTTTGTGCGTGGGCCGGAAAGCGCGCGCTTGACCGCGCCTTATCCCCACGCGCTGCACGTAACGGGGCTGGGTTATAGCGCGCCAACGCCGAAGGGCGGGATCACCGCGGAACTGGTCTATTTCGCCACGCTTGATGCCCTGAAAGCCGCGCCGGCGGGATCGCTGACCGGCAAGATCGCGTTCGTCGATCACGCGATGCGCGCGGCGCAGGATGGATCGGGCTATGGCCCTTATGGGCAGGTGCGCCGGCAAGGCCCGACGATCGCTTCGGCCAAGGGCGCGGCTGCAATCGTGATCCGTTCGATCGGGACCGATTACAACCGCGATCCGCACACTGGCGTCACTTCGTGGGGTGCAGTGGCGCGCCAGATTCCCGCCGCGGCGGTATCGGCGCCTGATGCCGCTCTGATCGCGCGGATTGCGGCCACCGGTAAACCGATGACGCTGGCCCTGTCGATCGACAGCCATCCGCAGGCCAATCTGCCATCAGGCAACGTGATCGGCGAACTGCCGGGGCGGGATCCAACCCTGCCGCCGGTGTTGCTTGGCTGCCATCTGGATAGCTGGGATCTGGGCACGGGCGCGATTGATGATGCCGCGGGTTGTGCGATCATCACCGCGGCGGCGCTGCGGGTGCAGGCTGGGGGGCAGACGCTGCGCACGATCCGGGTGCTGTGGGCAGGGTCAGAAGAACTGGGCGGGTTTGGCGGGGAGGCTTACGCCGCCGCCCATGCCGGCCAGCCGCACGCACTGGCAATGGAAAGCGATTTTGGCGCGGGCCGGGTCTGGCGCGTGCGGGTGAATTTTGCCGATGCCAACGCGGCGCTGGGCGATCGGGTTAAGGCCGCACTGGCTCCGCTGGGGATCGTGGCAGCTGCGGATCCGGCGCATGGCGGCACGGATGTGGAGCCGGTGATCGCGGCGCAGAAGCTGGCGGTGGTCGATCTGGATCAGGACGGTACGCGCTATTTTGATTTGCACCACACCCCTGATGATACGCTCGACAAGGTCGACCCGGCCGATTTGGCTCAGAACGTGACTGCATGGGCGGCCGTGCTGGAAATCGTGGCCAACGCACCGGGGACGATCGGAGGGCGCTAACCGCCTCGGTTCATCCCCGGATCAATTGCGGATCAGATAGTCAAACGCGGCCAATGATGCCTTGGCTCCTTCACCCAGCGCGATCACGATCTGCTTGAACGGCACGGTGGTGGCATCGCCCGCGGCAAATACGCCGGGAACGTTGGTGGCGCCGCTGGCGGTGATCTCGATTTCGCCGCGCGGCGAAAGGGCGACAGCATCCTTGAGCCATTCGGTGTTAGGGACCAGCCCGATCTGCACGAAGATCCCTTCCAGTTCGACCGTGTGTTCCGCCTCGGTGGTGCGGTCCTTGTAAGTCAGGCCGGTAACCTTGCTGCCATCGCCCAGCACGGCGGTGGTCAGCGCGCTGGTGATGATGGTTACGTTGGGCAGGCTGCGCAGCTTGTCCTGCAGCACTGCATCGGCGCGCAACTGGCTATCAAATTCGATCAGGGTAACGTGGGATACGATCCCGGCCAGATCGATCGCCGCCTCAACCCCAGAATTGCCGCCGCCGATCACCGCAGTGCGCTTGCCCTTGAACAGCGGGCCATCGCAGTGCGGGCAATAAGCCACGCCCTTGTTGCGGTACTCGTCTTCGCCGGGAACGCCCATCTGCCGCCAGCGTGCGCCGGTTGAGAGGATCACTGTCTTCGCCTTGAGGCTGGCCCCGCTGGCCAGCTTAACCTCGTGCAGGCCGCCGGGCGTTGCCGCTGGGACCAGTTGGGTCGCGGTTTGCAGGTTCATCACCTCGACGGCGTATTCGCGGACGTGCTGTTCAAGGTGTGCGGCCAGTTTCGGACCTTCGGTATGCGGCACCGAGATGAAGTTTTCGATCCCCATCGTATCCAGCACCTGGCCGCCGAACCGCTCTGCCGCCACGCCGGTGCGGATGCCCTTGCGTGCGGCATAGATCGCCGCCGCAGCCCCCGCCGGACCGCCGCCCACCACCAGCACGTCGAACGGGTCCATCGCGGCGATTTTTTCCGCCGCGCGGGCCACCGCGCTGGTATCCAGCTTGGCCATGATCTGCGCCAGATCCATCCGGCCCTGACCAAACGGTTCGCCGTTCAGGAACACCATCGGCACGGCCATCACCTGCCGGCGTTCCACTTCATCCTGAAACAGCGCGCCATCGATGGCGACATGGCTGACGTTGGGGTTGAGCGCGGCCATGATGTTCAGCGCCTGCACCACATCGGGGCAGTTCTGGCACGATAGCGAGAAGAACGTTTCAAAGCGGAATTCGCCGTCCAGCGCGCGCACGGCATCCAGCAGGTCGGCTTCTTCCTTGGGCGGATGCCCGCCAACATGGAGGAGGGCGAGGATCAGCGAGGTGAATTCATGGCCCAGCGGCAATCCGGCGAACATGGCCTCGGCCCGGCCCTCATCGGCGCGAATGGCAAAGGACGGGCGGCGCGGGTCGGTACCATCAAACCGGGCGGTAACCAGATCGGACTGCGCCGCGATGGCGCTGACCAATTCACGCATTTCGGCAGATTTGGCGCTGTCATCAAGGCTGGCGACCAGCTCGATCGGACGGCGCAGGTTGCCGAGATAGGTCTTCAGCTGGCTGGTGGTCGCGGCATCAAGCATGGGTGCTTCCTTTCGGCGCGGTTGGCCGGTTTCCGCGTGCGGGTTGCGCGCAGAGCGTTGGTATGATGTCGATTTGATGGGGGAGGGGTGGCCGGGCGGAGGGCGCCGCCCGGCCGAGGTCCGGGGCTAAAAGCCCCGGCGGGGGGATCAGATCTTGCCGACGAGGTCGATCGATGGGGCCAGCGTGGCCGCACCTTCTTCCCACTTGGCCGGGCACACCTGGCCGGGATTGTTGCGAACGTAAACCGCGGCCTTGACCTTGCGGACCAGTTCTTCGGCGTTGCGGCCAACGCCTTCGCAGGTGATTTCCATGACCTGGATCACGCCATCGGGATCAACCACGAACGTCGCACGATCGGCCAGGCCCTGGCCTTCGCGCAGCACGCCGAAGTTGTTGCTGATGGTGTGGTTCTGGTCGCCCAGCATGTGGTAGTTGATCTTGCCGATCGCCGGCGAGCTATCGTGCCAAGCCTTGTGGCTGAAATGGGTGTCGGTCGACACGGCGTACACTTCGGCGCCAAGGCCCTTCAGCGTTTCGTACTGGTTGGCCAGGTCTTCCAGTTCGGTCGGGCAGACGAAGGTGAAGTCGGCCGGATAGAAGAAGAAGATCGACCACTTGCCCGCAGTGTCCTTGTCCGAAACTTCCACGAACTTGCCCTGATAATAGGACTGCGCGGTGAACGGCTGAAGCTTGCTTCCGATGATACCCATGATGATTTCCTTCTCGATGTTTGACGAAGAGCGTCTGCGATTGGACCAACTTCGCCAACCCTACTGCCCGGATTCGTCCAGCAGCGCCAATTTGCATTTATTGAAACTGTAATCGACAAAAGCGATCAGAAGCGATCGATCGGTGTGAATTGTCAGATTTCGTTCTGAGCGGCGTGCCAGCGGGCGAGCGTTCGGATTGGCGACTTATCGCGCAAAAAGCGTAGCCAAGTTGCAACAGTCTCACCGATTTTAAAATAATATAATCAGAAAAGTCATATTTAATTGATTAAATACAGCGAATGCTGAGTATAGGTACCTAAGGAAAACTGATCTGTGCTGGCGACGCGATCAGTCTAACTGGTGCGAGGTGCGCGTATGGATACCGACAGCACACTTTCAGGACGGATTGATGCCGCGTTCGGGCCACTGTTGATGGCCAAGGACATTCTCGATCAAGTGATGCCCAACAGCGACGATGGAGAATCGCTCGCCCGGGCCGATGCTTTCGCAGCGGACCTGATCGCGCTGGCGGTGGCGCGATTGACCGGCACGTTGACCGATGGCGATCACGACAACGTGTTCGATTTCACGACACGCTCATCGCTGCCGTGCTGATGTCCATGGCTGCGATCGGCGGCCAACCGCGTTGGTGAAGTGGGGTAAATGGTCGGGGAGACAGGATTCGAACCTGCGACATCCTGCTCCCAAAGCAGGCGCGCTACCAGACTGCGCCACTCCCCGACCGGGAGGCCTGTTCGCGATGGTGGGCCCGGCAGGACTCGAACCCGCGACCTAGCCGTTATGAGCGGCCAGCTCTAACCAACTGAGCTACAGGCCCATACCGCGATTGGCCGGCGCGGGTTAGCTTGGCCGGGCCGGTTAAGCAAGAGCGATGGTCGATCCGGGCAAGATCATGCGCTCTGTAATGCGGCCGGGGCGGGCATGGCATCAACGCACAGCGGCAATTCAAGGGACATCATTGCGCCGGTGCGGGTCAGTCGGCCGCCCGCAGCGGCAGTTTCCGCCCGGGTTAACCGCAGCGCGAATCCGGCACCGAATACGCCGGCGGCGATCGTCTGGTGAACGGTTTCGGCGCTTGCGCTGAACAAGCCGGTGTCGTCCAGCGCGGCGAGCGCGGCCGGCAGTGCGATGTCCAGCCGGGCGTGATTGGCGCTGCGCCGCAGCCGCGCGGTCAGCACTTCATCGCCTGTGCAACTGCCCCCAAGCGTGGCCAGCAAGCGCCATGCGATGCGTTCCAGTTCGATTTTGGCTAGCGGCACGAACAGGGCTTCGTCAGCTGTTTCCAGTGCAAAGCCGTTTCCGCGTGGGTGTAAGTGTGGTTCAAGCTGCGCCATGGTCAGGGCAAACACGGCGGCGGCATCTGTCGCGCCGGATTCCAGGGTCAGCGCGGAAGTTTCCAGTCTGGCCAGCCGTTCAAGCTCATCGAACGCGGCCAGCATCTGTGCGGCATCGCCAACGATATTCGCCGCCAGCGCGCGGTATGCGTGCGGGGTTGGGCCGAACAGTTGCTGCTGGATCACTTCGGCAAAACCCTGGATCGCATTGATTGGGGTGCGTAGTTCGTGCAGCAACTGGCGGATGCGATCGGCTTCGACGGCTTGCGCCGCTGGGTGTGCGGTTAGCGCAGTTTCAGGCGCGATGGGGCGCCGCATTCGGCCGCGCCACCCCATGTGCCGCCCGGTCAGCGAATCGAACCATGGGATGGCCGTGACGATCCAGGCACCGGTAATTGCCGGTGCGCCGGTGATCGACACTGGTTCGTCGTGCAGTGGTTGGCGTTGGCGCAGTGCATCGGTAAGCGCGGGTGAGGGGGTAAGCCCGCTTGATCCGTCGATCGCGGCCAGGCGTAAGCCGTTCACCATCGGCATGATTGCGGCATCGCTCCACACGATTTGCCCTTCTGGATCGGTGGCGAAATCGAACGTGGCGATCGGCGTGGGCGGGGTCGGAGATGCGGTTTCAGGCAGCGGCAACCGCGGCGATTCGGCGGTGCTGCGGTGATCGGAGCCTGCCCGGGCCTGTCGATAGGCTTCGATCCGCCGGACCAGCGCGCTGATGCCGTGATACGGGCCGGGATATGGGTCGGGGTCTGCCTGCCATGCTTGCGGGGGAGGGGCGACTGCGGGGGCGTTTGCGTCCACAGCCGCATCGGTTGCGGGGGGTAGCGCGCGATCATGCACGCCAAGCCGGTCTAGCAGTGGCGTTATGGTGGGCGGAAGATCAGCCCGATCGCGCAAGTATGCGCGGCTGGCCGCGGGCAGCGCCGGGATCAGGTCGAGCCATTGTTCAGCGCTTAATTCTGCGCGCAATACCGCGGCTTTGCCGATCACCCCGGCGTTTCGCGCCAGCGCCGCAACCAGCCGCGGTGAACGCAGGCGCAACCCGGTTTCCGCCAGAATCGCCGCGCAGTGGTTGGCCGGGATCGCATTGATCAAATCACCCAGCGTTACGAATGCGGTGTCGATCAGATCGCCGCGGGCTTCGGCAGGCGAAGTGCCCAGCAAGTCGAGCAATTGCCGCAACTGGATGCGCCGCATGCCTTCGCCGTCAGCGCGGGTGCGCAAGGCGGTGGCAAGGCGGTCGTCAAAATGCATCGAGGCTCCGGCGGCAAAATCGGTGGGTTGCGGGAGGCTCATACCAGAGTTCAGTTAAAGCGAAACTGAACGCGCAAGGCCCGTTGCAAAGCGGGACAATTGCAATATGAAATAATAAAATTATCCATGCTGG
>JBDKLL010000026.1:0-4853 GCA_039795595.1 Pseudomonadota bacterium | reverse complement strand
CCCGCCAGTTGCGCCTGCGCGACATGGCCGGGCTGGTCGTGATCGACTTTATCGACATGGAGTACAACTCCAACGTCCGTAAGGTCGAAAAGGCGATGAAGGATGCGCTCAAGAACGATCGGGCGCGCATTCAGGTGGGCCGCATTTCCAGCTTCGGCCTGATGGAAATGAGCCGCCAGCGCCTGCGCACCGGCGTGCTCGAAGCCACCACTCGCTCGTGCCCGCACTGCGATGGCACCGGGCTGGTCCGCACCGCGTCCAGCGCGGGGCTGTCCGCGCTGCGCCTGATCGAAGAAGAAGCCGCCAAGGGCAAGGGTTCGATCATCTCGCTGTTCGCCAGCACCGAAGCGGCAGTGTACCTGCTCAACGCCAAGCGCGCGGATCTGGCTGAAATCGAAGCCCGCTATGGCGTCCGCGTCGAAGTGCTGCCCGAAGGCGAAAACGAAGGCGCGAAGATGCGCGTCGCATCGTCTGGCCCGCGTCCGGAATTCGTGCCGCGGTTCGAACCGATCGTGGTCGAAGACGATGCCGACGATATCCCCGACGACGAGGATGAAGCCGATTTCGACGCCGAAGACCGCGATGACCGCGATGACGAAGGTCGTGGCAAACGCCGTCGCAAACGCCGCCGGCGCGGTGGCCGCGATCGCGACGATGCCGAACGCGCGCCCAACGGTGAAGACACCGGTGACACCGGAGACACCGACAAGGCCGGTGAAGATGGTGATGATGATGCTGAACGCGATGAAGACGGTGAAACGCCGCGCAAGCGTCGTCGGCGTGGTCGTCGTCGGCGGGGTGGCCGTGGCCGCGGTGAAGGCGCAGAAGGTGCCGAAGGCGCTGAAGGCACGGGCACCGAAGATAGCGCTGGCGTAGCCGAAAGCGAAGCCCCGGCCCCCACTGCTCCCGACGCTGAAGCTGAAGAAGCCCCAGCCAAGCCCAAGCGCACGCGCAGAAAAAAGGCTGACGCTGAAACGGAAGCCGAACCGGCCGCAGAAGCTGCCGCTGAACCGGCTGCCGCAGAAGCCCCAGCCAAGCCCAAGCGCACGCGCAAGAAAAAGGCTGATGCCGAAGTGGAAGCCGCACCGGTTGCCGAAGCTGCCGCCGAACTGGCTGCCGCAGAAGCCCCAGCCAAGCCCAAGCGCACGCGCAAGAAAAAGGCTGACGTTGAGGTCGAATCCGCACCAGCGGCGGCGGCAGCTGCGGAACCCACGGAAGGTGACAACGCCGATGGTGCCCCGCGCCGCGGTTGGTGGCAGCGCACCTTCGGCGAATAAGCGCCCAGCCTGAAATGGCTCAAACCCCCGTCCGCGCCATGGTTCGCCCCGTGCACCATCGCCCGGGCGGGGGTTTTCGCAATCCGCCCGGCACGCCGCGGCGGCGCGCGACACTGATAGATTTCCTGAAATTCCTGCTGGTCGATATGCGCCGGGCAACGGTGCCGGCGCTGCCCGAATGGCTCTGTACCGATCAGCCCCCTGATCTTGCCACTTTGGCCAACAACCAGCTTGCTTGGCTGGGTCATGCGTGTTTTGCGCTGCGGATCGGCGGCAAGCTGGTGCTGACCGACCCTTACCTCTCGGCAACCGCCGGGCCGTTCGGGTTTGGCCCAAAACGCTTCCTGCCTGCGGCTGTTGCCGCCGCAGATCTGCCCCGGCTCGATTGTATCGTGATCAGCCATAACCATTATGATCACGTCGATACGGCAGCGTTGAAAGCCTATCGCTGGCGCGGTGAAACCCCGGTGATCTGCCCGCTGGGGGTTGGCAAGCTGTTCCGGCGGCTGGGCTTTACCCACGTGACCGAACTCGATTGGTGGCAAAGCTACGAGCTTGGATCGCTGACGCTGACTGCCCTGCCCGCGGTGCACTTTTCTGGCCGCGGACCGTTCGATCGCAACCAGACGCTGTGGATGAGCGTGGCCATCACCGCGCCCGATCGCAAAGTGTGGTTTGGCGGCGATAGCGGTTATGGCCCGGTCTTCCAGGAAATTGGCCGCCGCGCCGGGCCATTCGATCTCGCCCTGGTTGGGATCGGCGCCTATGAACCGCGGATCATCATGGAATTAAGCCACGCTACCCCCGAAGAAGGCATCACCATCGCCCGCGATATCGGCGCACGCACGGCAGTGGGGATGCATTGGGGCAGCATCATGCTGACGCCGGAAAACCCGTTTGAAGCACCCGCCCGGTTTCGCGCTGCGGCGGCTGATCAAAATTATGGCGCGGCCAACGCGTGGATCCTGAAAGTGGGCGAAGTGCGCTCGTTCTGATCACGGCGTCTTTATAACAATCGGTAAGATTACCCCTTGCCTAGCCATGCCGGTCCGCGCACAACGCGGATCAATCAAACAGAGAGGATGACCATGAAGGATTTTGCTGGCCAACTGGCCTTCATCACCGGCGGCGCATCAGGCGCAGGCTTTGGGCAAGCCCAAGTGTTTGGCCGCGCCGGCAGCCGGATCGTGATTGCCGATATTCGTGCCGAAGCCGTCGACAAGGCGGTTGCAGCACTCAAGGCGGAAGGGATCGACGCCCACGGGATCGTGCTCGATATCACCGATCGCGCCGCGTATGCCGCCGCGGCCGACGAAGTTGAACGCGTCTGCGGGCAGGCCCCAACCCTCCTGTTCAACACCGCGGGGGTGAACAATTTCGGGCCGATCGAACACACCACGTATGGCGATTTCGATTGGCTGATCGGGGTTAACCTTGGCGGGGTGGTCAACGGCATGGTCACGTTCGTGCCGCGCATGATCGCCAGCGGCAAACCGTGCCACATCGTTACCGTTGCCTCGCTGGGCGGGTTCACCGGCAGTTCGCTTGCTGGGCCTTATTCAGCCGCAAAAGCCGCGGTTATCAACCTGATGGAAGGGTACCGGCAGGGCCTCGAAAAATACAGCATCGGCGTGTCGGTGGTCTGCCCGGCGAACATCAAATCTAACATTGCCGAAGCCACGTTGACGCGCTCGGCCGCTTATGGCGAAACCGGCTATGTCGAAGGCGAAGCGGCGATCGCCTCGCTCAATTCGATCTATCAGCACGGGATGGAACCGATCACACTGGCCGAGCACATCAAGCGCGGGATCGAAGACAACGCGCTCTACATCATCCCCTACCCGGAAACGAAAGACATGCTGGCCGGCCATTTCGCGGCCATCGTCGATGCGATCCCGGGCATCGAAACCGATCCGGATGGCGCAAAAAAGCGGGTCGAAGCCCTGATGGAATGGGCGCAAGGCGGCGCAAAGGTGTTTACCCCCGGCGCACATTAAGTGGTGATGGCGGTGCAGGCCCGGGTTCAGCCCGTCTTCACCGCCGCTCCCCATTCCATCCACCCGGCAAAGCGCGGGGTTTTGGGCGCGTAACGTTCACCGGATTCGCGGGTTTCAAACCCGCTGGCGGCGATCGCCGCGGTGACGGGGCGGGTCAGGTGGCAATCACCGGCCACCTTTTTCCACAACGGCTCGATCCGTTCCTGCCAGCGCAGCACTTCCGCATCGGGCGCGCGGCCGTGTTCGGCATAGAGCAACCGCCCACCCGGTTTCAGAATGCGGCGCAGTTCGCGCAAAGTCTGTGGCTGGCTTGCCACCGAACACAGCGTAAAAGTGCAGACCACCGTATCGAAGCTGGCATCAGCAAACGGGATATCTTCGCCAAACCCTTGGCGGATGTCCGCCTGCCAGCCTTTGCGTGCCGCTTCACCGCGGGCATATTCCAGCCCCTTGGCCGATGGGTCGATCCCGGCATAGCTGGTGATTTGCGCCGGATCATAAAGCTGCTGGTTGATCCCCCCGCCGCAGCCGATTTCAAACACCGCGCCCGCGGCCAGCGGCACCACCTTTTCGCGCAAGTGCATGATCGCCGGCCCGGAACACGCGCACTTGATGATCCGCGGCACCACATGTTCATCATACCAATTGGCGAAACCCATTGCCCCATCCCCATCCCGTTAGCGTCTGGCAACCATGATGCCAGAAAACCCCGCCCGGGAAAGCACGATTGCACCACCACTGGATTGACTGGGTTTACAGGCCAATCAGGGCGATCGTCCCAAATTGGTATGGTGCAGTAAAATAAGGGAATTGTTACGCCCTCCGGAAAAGGTTAGGGTTCCGGTAAGGATCGCAAAATGTCTCAGACTGAACCACTTTCGCCCACCCTGCCCGATTTGACGCCAAAGCAGCGCGAAGTGCTGGCTCTGGTTGCTGATAACCGGACCAGCAAGGAAATTGCTGCGCGGCTTGGGGTTTCCGAATCTGCCGTCAACCAGCGCATCGAAAGCGTGCGAACCCGGTTGGGCGGTATTCCGCGGGGTGAATTGGCCCGGCTGTTCCGGCAATTGGCCACCCCCGAAGAACCATCAGCGGACGAAACCACCTCTAGTTTATTTACATGGCAAAAAATTCACCTTCCGGATGGTGCCCAAAATCTTGAAAGCGAAGGCGTGGAGGGTATTCCATCTGCCCCGGCCGGTTCGATTCCATCGTATCGAATTCCGGAACAGGTCAGGAATGGGTCGCAGCTTTCCGCATTCCGCTTTGGCCGTAACCCAGCCAAGCCCCCGCGCGGAAGCCGCCCCACGGCTTTCGCGCGGGTAGCGGCGGTGCTTTCCATCCTGATCGCGGGCATGATGATTGCCGTCGGGGTGACCGCCCTGATCGGCCCGGCCATGGCCATGAACTGATATCACCGAACAGATTGCACGCCGCTTCGCCGGTCTAGCCGGATCGGCATGCACATTTTCCCGCACGACCCGCTTGCCCCGCGCCGATGAATCGCTAGAGAGGGCCGCAAAGGCGGTAATTCCGCACGAGCGACAGGGACTGACATGGCAACCTTTTCTCTTCCCGC
>JBDKLL010000025.1:0-5496 GCA_039795595.1 Pseudomonadota bacterium | reverse complement strand
ATCAGGGAGCAGTCCGGCCATGTCGCCATTGCTGGACAGGGGTGCGCCTATAACAGCGCGAACGCGTTTGGCAAGCGGTTGCCGCGCAAAATTGTCAGTAATGGAATTGCTCGGCGAAAATCCGGTCTTCCAGCGTCTTGCCCGGATCGAACAGCAGGGTGAGCTGGCGTTCGCGCGCCACTTTGACCCGCACGGCCAGAATGTCGCGCAGTTCCTTCTGGTCCGCCACGGCCGCCACCGGGCGCTTTTGCGGTTCGATCACGGTAAAGTCGATTTCGTAGTGATCGGGAATGATCGCCCCGCGCCAGCGCCGCGGGCGAAACGGGCTGATCGGGGTCAGCGCCAGCATGGCCGATCCCAGCGGCAGGATCGGGCCATTGGCCGACAGGTTATAGGCGGTGGTCCCGGCCGGGGTGGCAACCAGGATGCCATCGCAGAACAGTTCGGGCAGGCGCACCTTGCCGTTGACCGAAACTTCCAGCTTCGCGGTTTGCCGAGTTTCGCGCAGCAAGGAGACTTCGTTGATCGCGTAGGCGCTGACTTCGGTGCCTTTGCCGGTGGTGGCGATCATTTCGAGCGGGGTTACCGCCAGCGGCCGCGCGCGGGCCACGCGTTCTTCCAGCATGCGGCTGGATTTGGGCTTGTTCATCATGAAGCCCACGGTGCCGTAATTCAGGCCATAGGCCGGGATTACGCGGCCGCTATCGAGCATGTGGTGCAGGCAGTGCAACATATGCCCATCGCCGCCCAGCACGATCGCCACATCGGCTTCGTCCAACGGGACGAACCGGGTGGTCTGGGCCAGCGCCGCGGCGGCTTCATGCGCACGCGGGGTTTCCGAAGGCAACAGGGCAAGGCGCGGGAAATCGCTCATCGCCGGGTGCATATGGCGCGCGGGCGGCTTTGGCAACGGCTTCAGCCGCCTGTGCGCCTAACGTGCGGCCTTGCGGGCGATCGTGCTCAGGCCCTTGGTCAATTGCAGCAGCCCGCCCAGCCGCGCCTTGGGATCGCCCCATGCGCGGTTGACCACCAGCTTGCTATCGGGCCGCAGTTTGACCACCCCGTTGAGCCGTTCGACATAAGCGAATAGCCCGGTGGGATCGGGAAACGCGTCGTTCTGGAAGCTGACCAGCGTGCCCTTGGCGCCGACGTCGATCTTGGCAATATGCGCCGCGATCGCCTGCCGCTTGATCTGGATCAGCTGAATCAGGTTGATCGTTGGCTGGGGCAGGGGGCCGAAACGATCGATCATTTCTGCTGACAGGGCTTCTACCTCCTGCGCGTCCTCGGCATCGTTCAGGCGGCGATACAGCGCCATGCGCACTGCCAGATCGGGGACGTAATCGTCCGGGATCATGATCGGTGCATCGACGGTGATCTGCGGGGAAAGCCCGCGGCGTTCCTTGGCCAGTCCGATTTCTCCGGCCTTGGCCGCCAGGATTGCGTCTTCCAGCATCGATTGGTACAGTTCAAAGCCGACTTCGCGGATATGGCCGGATTGTTCATCGCCAAGCAGGTTGCCGGCCCCGCGAATGTCGAGATCGTGGCTGGCCAGTTGGAACCCTGCGCCCAGCGAATCGAGATCGCCCAGCACTTTAAGCCGCTTTTCCGCCACTTCGGAAAGCTGGCTGTCAGCCGGCGTGGTCAGATAGGCGTAGGCGCGCAGTTTGGACCGGCCAACCCGGCCGCGCAATTGGTACAGCTGGGCCAGCCCGAACCGATCGGCGCGGTGGATGATGATTGTGTTGGCCGAGGGGATATCAAGCCCGCTTTCGACGATCGTGGTCGATAGCAGCACTTCGTACTGTTTCTCGTAGAACGCGCTCATCCGCTCTTCCACTTCGCCGGCCGCCATCTGACCATGCGCGGTGACGAAGCGGATTTCCGGTACGGTATCGCGCAGCCACTGTTCGATGCCTTCCATGTCGGCAATCCGCGGCACCACGATAAAGCTTTGCCCGCCGCGGTGGTGTTCGCGCAGCAAGGCTTCGCGCATCACCATATCGTCCCATTCCATCACATAAGTCCGCACCGCCAGTCGATCGACGGGTGGGGTCTGGATGGTGGACAGTTCGCGCAGCCCGCTCATCGCCATTTGCAGGGTGCGCGGGATCGGTGTGGCGGTTAGCGTCAGTACGTGCACATCGGCGCGCAATTGCTTCAACGCTTCCTTATGGTTCACGCCAAAACGCTGCTCTTCGTCAACGATGACCAGTCCGAGCCGCTTGAACGTGACGCTTTTGGCCAAGAGCGCATGGGTGCCGATGACCACATCCATGGTTCCTTCGGCCAACCCTTCGCGCGTGGCCTTGGCTTCCTTTTCCCCCACCAGCCGCGACAGCCGTCCGACGTTGAGCGGGAACCCGGCAAACCGATCGCGGAAATTGGTGAAGTGCTGGCGGGCAAGCAGGGTGGTGGGGGCAACGATCGCCACTTGCTGCCCGGCCATTGCCGCCACGAACGCCGCGCGCAGGGCCACTTCGGTCTTGCCGAAGCCCACATCGCCGCAGACCAGCCGGTCCATTGGCCGGCCCGCGGCCAGATCTTGCAGCACGTCGTCGATCGCACGTTCCTGATCATCGGTTTCGGCCCAGGGGAACTTTTCGGCGAACTGGTCGTACGTGGCGGGATCGGTGGCCAGCACCGGGGCTTGGCGCAAAGCGCGCTGGGCCGCGGTTTTGAGCAGTTCATGCGCGATTTCGCGGATGCGTTCCTTCAGGCGCGCGCGGCGTTTCTGCCATGCTTCGCCGCCGAGCCGATCGAGCGCGACAAAATCGTTATCCGAGCCATAGCGCGAAAGCACGTCGATGTTTTCAACCGGGACGTAGAGCTTGTCGCCGCCGGCATATTCTAGGCACACGCAATCGTGCGGGCTATCGCCCACCGGGATCGATTGCAGCCCGCCATAGCGGCCGATCCCGTGTTCCATGTGGACCACCAGATCGCCGGGGGTAAGCGCCGAAAGTTCGGCCAGAAAGGCATCGGCACCCTTCTTGCGTTTTTTGCGGCGGACCAACCGATCGCCGAGGATGTCCTGTTCGGTAACCAGTTCCAGTTGATCGTTGGCAAACCCGGTTTCCAGCGGCAGGACCAGCGCCACCGGGGCGCCTTTGGCGGCCAGCCCCAGCGCCTCTTGCCAGCTATCGGCCATGACCGGGACCGGCCGTGCGGCTTCACCCAGGATCGCGGCAATACGCGCGCGGCTGCCGGTGGAATATGCGGCGATCAGGGTTTTGCGGCCGCGCTTGGCCTGCCCGGTCAGGTAATTCGCGGCGGCTTCATAGACATTGTCGCCGCGGGCGCGCTCGGGCGCGAAATCGCGGCTGCCGCCAAACCCAAAGTCGATCACCTGCGCGCTTTCGGGCTGAGCAAAGATTTCGGTGCGGTGGATCGGGCGAGTGCTGATCACGGCATCGAGTTCGGCGCGGGTCAGGTATAATTCGCCCGGGCCAAGCGGGCGGTAACTGCCGGGGGCCTTGCCCGACGTATCGGAGCGGGCGGCAAAGTAATCGGCGATATCGCCCAAGCGTTCGTCGGCTGCGCCAAGGGCGGCGCTGTCGATGGCGATGACATCGTGCGGGTCGAGATGGTCGAACAGCGTGGCCATGCGTTCTTCGAACAACGGCAGCCAGTGTTCCATTCCGGCTAACCGGCGGCCATCGCTGACCGCCTGATAAAGCGGATCGGACGTGGCATTGGCACCGAACCGTTCGCGGTAGCCGCTGCGGAACCGTTTGACCGTATCGTCATCCAGCAGGGCTTCGCTGGCGGGCAGAAGCAACTGGTGCGGAATTTCGCCGATCGAGCGCTGGGTGGTGGGATCGAACAGGCGCAGCGTTTCCAGTTCGTCACCAAAGAAATCCAGCCGCAATCCGTGCTCCAACCCGGATGGGTAGATATCGAACAGCGAACCGCGCACCGCGTATTCGCCGGCATCGGCCACGGTATCGGTGCGGCTGTATCCTTGCCGTTGAAGCAACGCGATCAGGCTTTCCCGGCCGATTTCCATCCCGGGTTTCAGCAGGCGCACGGATTCGCGGATCCGGAACGGGGTCAACACGCGCTGGATTGCGGCGTTGATCGTGGTGACCAGCAGTTGCGGCCCATCGCCCACGCCTTGCAGGCGGTGCAGTGCGGCCAGCCGCCGTGCCGAAACCGACAGGGCCGGGCTGGCGCGGTCATACGGCAAGCAATCCCACGCGGGGAAAGTGATCACTTCCAGTTCCGGGGCGAAGAAGGCCGCGCTGTCGGCAATCGCCTGCATCGCGGCTTCATCGGCGGCGATGAACACCGCGCGCCCTTTTGCTGCGCGCGCCAGATCGGCCAGCACCAAGGGCTGGCTGCCCCGCGCCATGCCGGCAAGGGTCAGCGGGGTGGTGGCAGAAAGCAGCTTGGCGAAATCAGGCATAAAGGTTCGGGCTTCACACAATAGGAATTGCCCCGCAGGCCGATTCGGGGCCAGCGGGGGGCAGGGTAAACCGGCCTTTAGCGGTCGGTGAAAGGCTTGTCAGCGCGGGATTTTCAGCGCGGGATTTCGACGTAATCGAGCTTGCGGAACGCATCCATCAACGGGCCGGTATATTCGGCGGGAATCGCCAGCGTGCCGAGCGCCCAGCCCAGGATATCGACGTCCTCTTCATCGAGCAGGGTTTCGAACCACGTGATTTCGGCTTCGCCCCACGCATGGTGAAAGCGATCGAAGAAACAGCCGATCATGTAATCGGCCTCGCGCGTGCCGCGATGCCATGCGCGGAACTTCAACCGCCGCAGCCGATCATTCATGGGGGTGTCTGCCTGATCCATCAGCGCCGCCGCTAAGCCCCGGCGGCGCTGATGGCAAGGGTTCGCTGATGCTAAGGGTTCAGTGCCCGTTCTTTTCGCGCAGTGCGGCCACGATCACATCCGGCTTTTGGCCGATCAGGTCTTTGGCCAGTTCCTTGATCAGCACCGCTTCGGTCTGTTTATGGTAATGCTTGCGCAGTTCTCCCAGCGTGCGGGGTGGGGCGATGATGACCAGCGTTTCGATCTGGTGGCCCAGCACTTGCGTGTTGAGCCACGCTGCGGCGGCATTGGCGTGGGCGTCTTCATTCACCAGGCTATCGGCGTGGTTGCCGGTGCTGGAACGGTGGCTGCCGCCTGAATGGTTGCTGGCATCCAGCTTGGGCGCAGCCAGCGCCGCCAGTTCGGGGGCGGCTTCGGTGCCGGCGTTGCGATAAAGTTCGAAGGTCTTGCCATCGACCAGCGCGATCATGGTTCCGTGCGGCAGCAGCATTGCATTCTCCTGTTTGTTCCAGCTTTGGCGCCATTGGCGGCTGCAGTGATTGAAGTCGGATCGCGCCGCGCCGTCCATGCGCTGGGTCAAAATGCGCGGCTTTTGCGCCATGGCAATTTTCGCTGCCCTGATGCGCGCTTCGGGCTATGGAGGCGCGATGCGTCCCGATCGGCTTAACCCCCTGTTCGTTTCTGCCGATAGCCTGAAAGGCGTCGGGCCGGGAT
>JBDKLL010000024.1:0-5801 GCA_039795595.1 Pseudomonadota bacterium | reverse complement strand
GCTTTTCGGTGGCGTGGGCTTCGATTTCGAACCAGATCTTGTAGCGTTCTTCCGGTTCCCAGATGGCAACCATCGCGGGGCGGGCATAACGGGGGACCATGTTCGACTCCTTGATCTTTCGCGGGCGGCGCTAGGGGGTGGGCGCGCCCATGGCAAGGGGCAGCCCCAATCCGTGGGCCAGTTTCATGCGTTCCAATTGAAATCCAGCGTAACCTGCCCGCTTGGCGCGCCATCGGGTGCAAAACTGCGTTCGCTGATCGTACCGCGCCCGGCGCGATCGATCGCGATCACCGTGGAGCAGCGCGTGCCATAGGTGGGGTTGGTAATGAATACGCTGGAAAATTCGCGCGCCGGCCCGGTGGCAGGGGTGGGATCGTCAAGCCGCCTATCCGCCAGTGCATCGAACAGGCAGTCAGGCGAAGTATCAGTTTGCAGCCATTGTTCCAGCGCTGTTTCAAGCCGCAAGGTCTTGCCCCAGCGATCATCAAAGCCGCCGTTGGACATCCCGTGGATTCCCGGGGCCAGCGGGGTACGCGCGGCGGCGGGGTGGTTGGCCAGATGGGCCGCCTGCTCGGGGGCGATGGTGAGCAGGTTGAACGGGTTCATCCCCATCACATCGCCCAGCGGCCGATCGGTCAACCAGTTGGTGATCAGCCCCCCGCGCGAGGCAAGCTGCGGTTTGGGATAGCCATCGACCCGGTAATTGGTGACCAGCGCAAACCGCCCCCGGGCCACGCCCAGCCATGTCCCGCCCGCTTCCAGATCGCGCCCGGCGATGATCCCGTTGTCCCAGCGGGCCAGTGGCGCGGTGGGGCGGGCGTGGAATTCATCGCGGTTGCCAATGGCCAGCAGTTGCCAGCGCGGGTGCGCGTCCCAGGCGATTGCGGCAACGCACATTTCAGATCAGCCCTTTGGCGCGTAGGCTGACATGGCCTTCGCGGCCGATGATGACGTGATCGTGCACGCTGATGCCCAGCAACCGCCCGGCTTCGGCGATGCGGTTGGTGATGGCGATATCAGCGCGGCTGGGTTCGGGCGATCCCGATGGGTGGTTATGGACCAGAATCAAGGCCGCGGCCCCCAGATCAAGCGCCTTCTTCACCACTTCGCGTGGATGAATCGCCGCTTCATCAAGCGAACCGTCGCTCACCAGATCGTCTGGCAGCAGGCGGTTGCGGGTATCAAGATACAGCACCCGCACGCGTTCGTGGCGCAAATGTGCCATGTCGATCGTCAGGTAATCGATCAGGGCCTGCCAACTGGCCAGAATCGGGGCTTCCTGCATCCCGGTCCGGGCGAGACGGCGGGCGGCCAGCGCCACGATTTTGAGCGCGGCTGCACTGGTTTCTCCCATGCCGGGGTGCTGCGCCAGCGCATGGGCATCGGCATTGAGCACATCGGCCAGCGTCCCGAACCGTTTCAGCAGGCTTTTGGCCAGCGGTTTGGTATCCCGCCGGGGAATCGCGGTCATCAGCAAGTATTCGATGACTTCATGATCACCCAGCGCATCATTCCCGCCGCCCAGCAAACGGGCGCGCAAGCGGGCGCGATGCCCCGATGCATCACCGGCAGCGCCGTTTGCGGCCGGTTGCTCCCGACCATCCCCAAGCGACCCGTTGTTCATTCCGAAACATTGCCTTTCTTACCCTAAGCGCGCAAGGGTATCTCAATGGCCGAACACCCCGGCGATCTGTCTGTAAACCAATATGAAGCGCCGATTCCGCGATGGTCCCGGCGCCGGCGGATTGCGTATGCCGTTGCGGCCCTGCTTGCGCTGATCGCGGCCGCGGCGTGGATCAACCGGGCGGCGATTGTGGACCGGATCATTGCCGGGCAGCTTTCCAGCCTTGGGTTGCCGGGCAAATACCGCCTCGAATCTGCGGGTGTGCGCAAACAGGTGCTGACCAATATCGTGATTGGCGATCCGGCCCATCCCGATCTGACGATCGACCGCGCCGAAGTGGTGATCGTGCCAACCTTTGGTCTGCCCACCGTGGGCAAGGTTACGTTGCTGCGTCCGCGGTTGCACGGCACCGTCCGCCAAGCCCGCGCCAGCTTTGGCAGCCTTGACAAGCTGTTGTTTGGCAAGGCCGCAAAACCGCGTGGTTTGCCCGATCTGGAACTGGTGCTGGTGGATGGACGGGCGCGGCTGGATACCGATTATGGTGCCATCGGGCTTAAGGCAGACGGCCGCGGGAACCTCAGCGGCGGGTTCGCCGGGGTGTTGGCGGTGGCCGCGCCGCAACTGGTGGCTGGATCGCAGGCGCAGGCCTGCCGGGCCGATCATGCGATGCTGTGGGGCCGGCTGGCAGTGATTGCCACGCGGCCGACCTTTTTCGGCACCGCGGTGCTGGGCGCGCTCGATTGCCCGGCGCGCGGACTGCGCCAGTCCGATCTGGCCGTGCAGCTTACCCTTGATGCCGCGCAGACGTTTGACAGCTTTGCCGGCCGAATCGCATTGACCAGCCGTTCGATTGGCCTTGGTGCACTGAACCTTGGGCGGTTGATGGGGCAGGGTAATTTCAGCTTTGCCGCCGGCGATTTGACTGCGCGCTATCGCCTTGCGGCAACCGGCGCTGATGCCGGTCTGATCCGGGCAGGGGCGTTGCAATTCGAAGGCTTGCTGCGCAGCCGCGATCGCATGCAACGCTATGAAAGCGAAGGGACGCTGGCAGGGCAGGGCATTGCCCCGGGGCAGGCGGTGGAGCGGCAGCTTGCAGCGCTGGCCCGGCTTGGTGGATCAAAGGCAGACGGGCAGGGCATGATCGGAGCGCTGGCGGCGCAATTGCACGCCGGGTTGGCGCGGGAAGCGCGAGGCAGCTGGCTTGCTGCAACGTATGTGTTGCGGATGGCTGCCGATGGTTATGCGCTGACGATACCCCGTGCCGCGGTGCGGGGGGGTAGCGGCGGCGATGTGCTCGCGCTGTCACGGTTTCAACTGGGCGCAGCGCGGGGGCAAATCGTGCGCCTTGCCGGTAATTTCGCCAGCGGGGGAGCCGGCTTGCCGCGGTTTACCGGGCAAATTGTACGCAATGCTGATGGCAGCGCCGGTGCCCGCTTCGCACTGGCCGAATATCGCGCAAACGATAGTGCAGTGGCCATTCCCGAACTGGTTGTTGCCCAGACGCCCGGTGGCGAGATCGGCTTTGCCGGCCGGGTGGCGGTGACCGGTCCGGTACCGGGCGGGCGGATCGAAGGACTGGTCGTGCCGCTGGATGGCAACTGGTCACCCCGGCACGGGCTGGCGGTTTGGCGGCGCTGCATTGCGCCGCGGTTTCAGCGGTTGACGGTGGCAGGGCTGACCCTTGATGCTCAAGCGGTTCGGCTGTGTCCCGGTTCACAAGGCGCAATCGCTCGTAACGATGCGCGCGGTCTGCGGATCGCTGCCGGGCTGCACGGGCTGGCCCTCTCGGGCCGCCTTGGCGGAGAACCTGCGCGGATTACCATAGGGGCGCTGGGGATCGCATGGCCGGGGGTGCTGGTGGCGCGCGATGTCGCAGTGGCTGTTGGCGGGCGCGGCGCGGCCGCATCGCGTTTGCAAATCGCGGATTTGCGCGGCCGGCTGGGTGACCGGATCGGCGGCAGTTTTGCCGGCGCCGAAGCGCAATTGGCTGCGGTTCCGCTTGATCTGCGCGATGTGGCGGGCGGCTGGCAACTGGTGAATGGGGATCTGGTGCTGGCGGATATGACGCTGCGGTTGGACGATCGGCAACCGGATGCGCGCTTTCGGCCGCTGGTGGCGCGGGATGCCACGCTGCGGCTGCACGATGGGGTGATCACGGCGGCGGCGCTGCTGCGCGAACCGGCCAGCACCCGGCCGGTGGTGCAGGCAGAAATCATCCACAAGCTGGCGAATGGCCACGGGCATGCCGACCTTTCGGTTCCGAATTTGGTGTTCGATAATGTGGTGCAACCCGATACGCTTACCCCCCTGGCGCTGGGTGTGATCGCCAATGCGCATGGCACCGTAACCGGTACAGGCCGGATCGATTGGTTGGCAGGCAATGTCACAAGCAGCGGTAAGTTCAGTACCAAGGTGCTTGATTTTGCAGCAGCATTTGGGCCGGTGCGCGGTCTTTCCGGAACAGTCGAATTTGCCGATCTGATCGGGTTGGTTACCCGGCCTGACCAACGGTTGCGGATCGCCTCGATCAATCCCGGGGTCGATGTTACCGATGGCGAAGTTTCGTTCCAGTTGCTGGGCAACAACACGTTGGCGGTGAACGGCGCGCATTGGCCATTCGCGGGTGGGACGCTTGAATTGCTGCCCACGCGCATGGTGTTCGGGGCGGCCGAAGTACGGCGATATACCTTGCGCCTGCGCGGGGCCAATGCAGCGCTGTTCGTGCAGCAGCTTGACCTTGGCAACATTTCGGCCAGCGGGGTGTTCGATGGCGATATTCCGATCGTGTTCGATCAGGATGGGGGGCATGTGATTGGTGGCAAGCTGGTTTCACGGCCACCCGGCGGCAATCTCTCTTATGTCGGCGAACTGACATACAAGGACCTGTCGGCGATGGCGAACTTTGCATTCCAATCGCTGCGCTCGCTCGATTACCGGACTATGGAAATCGGGCTGGACGGCAATCTCGATGGCGAAATCGTCACCCGGTTGCGGTTTTACGGGGTCAGCCAGGGGGTGGGGGCCAAGCAGAACATCGCAACCCGCGCGATCCGCGGCCTGCCGATCCAGTTCAACGTGAACATCCGCGCCCCGTTCCACAAACTGATCACATCGTTCAAGTCGCTGTATGATTCCAATGCGATCGACGATCCACGAGCCCATGGGCTGTTACCGGCGGCTGCTCCCATGGCACCACCGCCAGCCGCGCACGTTCAGCCACCAGTCAGCAGAACCAAGCCATGAAGCACCAGCGATTGACCAAGCCCGCAGCGGCTGCAACAAGCGGATACATGCAGAAACTTGCACGATATCGCCGCACAAGCAGCAAGGATGGCCGCAGCAGGGCCGGGGCAGTCGCGCTGTTGGTGATTGGGGCGCTGGCGCTGGGCGGGTGCATTTCGGTAAATGCACCGGATAAACCCATCGTCATCGAACTGAACATCAACATCAAGCAGGAAGTGGTGTATCGGCTGGCGGCAGATGCCGGAAAAACGGTCGATAGCAATGCTTCGATCTTTTAGTCTGGAGCGGAATGATGGCTCGGTTTGTTAATGTGCCTGGTAATCGCCTGCGAGGCGTTGTTGCGGCCGTGGGGCTGGCTGCTGGCGTAAGTGTTGGCGCGCTGATGCTGGCTACACCAGCCGCGGCGCAGGCCCGCGATCCGGCTTATGCCGCGGCGAGGGCTGCGGGGCAGGTTGGCGAAAAGACCGATGGCTATCTGGGGTTCCCGGTGGCCCCGGATGCGGCGGTGCGCAAGTTGGCGGATGATATCAACATCAAGCGCCGCGCCGTCTATGCCGAAAAGGCGGCCGCCAATAATGCTACGGTCGAAGATTACGCCTTTACATCAGCCTGCATCGCGATCGCGCGGACCACGCCGGGGGAAAAGTATCAGGCCCCCGATGGCAGCTGGCAAACCCGCACCGATGCGGCCCCCTTGCGCGACAATCGTTGCCCATAACCCTGCGGAACCGCGCATTCGCTGGCCTTCCTGCGTCCTGCGGCGCAGGAGCGAGTGCAGTATCGCTGACGGGCCGTGCATTGCTGCTGCACGGTGGGCGAATGTTGACGATGTCCTAACGGTTGACTCAGGTGTCCGGGCTGCTAAGGGGTCCGCGCCCTCGGCGGGCAGCCGTTGCCCGTGCCGCGCATTCGTATTTTCGGAGCTGGCATGAAC
>JBDKLL010000023.1:0-3774 GCA_039795595.1 Pseudomonadota bacterium | reverse complement strand
GCCCGCTCAAGGGTGTGCTGGGCTTCTCGGACGAACCGCTGGTGTCGATCGATTACAACCACTGCCCGAACAGCAGCACGATCGACAGCCTCGAAACGGCGGTGATCGATGGCAAGCTGGTGCGCGTGCTCAGCTGGTACGATAACGAATGGGGCTTCTCCAACCGCATGGTCGATACGGCCGGTGCGATGGGCAAGCTGCTGTAAGGATTGCAGACGATGACGAAGTTCCGCACGCTCGATGATCTGGGTGACGTGACCGGGAAGGTCGCGCTGGTGCGCGTTGACCTGAACCTGCCGATGCAGGACGGTGCCGTAACCGACGATACGCGCGTGCGGGCTTCGGCACCGACGATTCTGCAATTGGCCGAAAAAGGCGCCAAAGTGCTGCTGCTGGCGCACTTTGGCCGGCCCAAGGGCGAACGCGTTTCCACCCAATCGCTATCGATGGTGGTTGATGCGGTGCAGGCCGTGCTGGGCAAGGAAGTGATGTTCGTGCCCGAAGTGGCCGGGCCGATAGTGGCGCAGGCCGTGGGCATCCTGCGCGGCGGCGATATCGCGATTCTGGAAAACACCCGCTTCTGGAAGGGGGAGGAACAGAACGATCCCGAACTGGCCAAGGCGATTGCCGCCAACGCCGATTTCTACGTCAACGATGCGTTTTCCGCGGCGCACCGCGCCCATGCCACCACCGAAGGGCTGGCGCACGTGCTGCCGGCCTATGCGGGGCGGTCGATGCAGGCCGAACTCGAAGCGCTGGGCAAGGCACTTGATGCGCCGGAAAAACCGGTGGCGGCCGTGGTTGGCGGGGCGAAAGTTTCGTCCAAGCTCGACGTGCTGACCCATCTGGTGACCCGCGTCGATCATCTGATCATCGGCGGCGGGATGGCCAACACGTTCCTTGCTGCGCGCGGCGTGAATGTCGGAAAATCATTGTGTGAACATGATTTGGCGCAAACTGCTGAGAATATTCTTGAAGCAGCAGACAAGGCAGGCTGCACTGTTCACCTGCCGTATGACGTAGTGGTGGCCAAGGAATTCGCCGCCAATCCGGTATCCTTGCGCACCTGCAATGTTCACGAAGTTGCGGCGGATGAAATGATCCTCGATGTTGGCCCGCAAGCGGTTGAAGCGCTGGCCGATGTGCTCAAGACCTGCCGCACGCTGGTGTGGAACGGGCCGATGGGGGCATTCGAAACCCAACCGTTCGATGCGGCGACCGTGGCACTGGCCCGCAGCGCGGCCGCGCTGACCAAAGAAGGCGCGCTGATTTCGGTGGCGGGCGGGGGCGATACCGTGGCCGCGCTTAACCACGCCGGGGTTGCGGCTGATTTTACCTATATTTCCACCGCTGGTGGGGCCTTCCTCGAATGGATGGAAGGCAAGGAGCTGCCGGGCGTAACGGCGCTCGAACACGCCTGATAATTTGATTGCAGCGCGGTTGCTTCTGGCGGCCGCGCTCGCTATCGGCCCGAACCACATACGTATGCAACGAACAGGGATGCACCGATGAACACCGCTGAAATGACTGCCAAGATGGCTGCCGGGAATGGTTTTATTGCTGCGCTGGACCAATCAGGCGGGTCCACGCCCAAGGCGCTGGCCGGTTATGGCGTGGCGGAAGATGCGTGGAGCACCGAGGCGGAAATGTATGCGCTGATCCACGAAATGCGCAGCCGGATCATTCGTTCGGACGCGTTTGATGGCAGCAAGGTGATCGGCGCGATCCTGTTCGAACGCACGATGGACGGCACCGTTGACGGGCAACCGACCCCCGCCGCGCTGATCGCCAAGGGCGTGGTTCCGTTCATCAAGATCGACAAGGGTCTGGAAGACGAAGCCAACGGCGTGCAGCTGATGAAGCCGATGCCAGAGCTTGATGCACTGCTGGTGAAATCGAAGGCGCTGGGCGTTTATGGCACCAAGGAACGTTCGGTGATCAATTCGGCCAATCGCGCCGGGATTGCCGCGGTGGTCAAGCAGCAGTTCGAAGTGGGCGCGCAAGTGCTGGCCCACGGCATGATGCCGATGATCGAACCCGAAGTGAACATCAAGAGCGCCACCCGCGCCGAATGCGATACCATCTTGCTCGACGAAATCTTGAAGCACCTTGATACGGTGCCGGCCGGGCAGCAGGTTATGCTCAAGTTGTCGTTGCCGGTGGTGCCGGGCACGTTCGATCCGCTGACCAGCCACCCCAAAGTGCTGCGCGTGGTGGCGCTTTCGGGCGGGTACAAGCGCCCCGAAGCCTGCGTTGAACTGAGCAAGAACAAAGGCATCATTGCCAGCTTCAGCCGCGCACTGCTCGAAGACCTGCGCGCGCAGATGAGCGATGCCGAATTCGATGCTGCGCTGGGCGCGGCGATCGACGAGATCTACAAGGGTTCGACCCAGAAGCTCTGACACCCGTTTCATCGCGAGTGAAGGAGGGCGGGGGCGCTGCGTGCGCTCTCGCCCTTTTTCGTGCCTTGTGCTGTGTGCAGCTTGGCGTGGGCGCACGGGCGCGATAGGGAGCGGGAATGACCGATTGCCAGCTTTACCTGATTTCGCCGCTTGATGTTGCCGGCGCGTTTCCCGATCGCTTGGCCTGCGCGCTGGATGCGGGCGAAGTGGCCGCGTTCCAGTTTCGCGTGAAGGGCGTTGACGAACACGAGGCGGCTCGGCTGGCCGAACCGCTGCAGGCAATTTGCGCGGCCCGCGACGTGGCGTTCATCGTTAATGATTCGATCAGCTTGGCCAAGCGACTGGGCGCGGATGGGGTGCATCTGGGGCAGTCCGATGGTGTGGTGGCCGATGCCCGGCAGCGGTTGGGACGCGATGCCCAGATCGGGGTGACCTGCCACAACAGCCGTCATCTGGCGATGGAAGCTGGTGAAGCCGGGGCTGATTACGTGGCGTTCGGGGCGTTTTTCCCCAGCAGCACCAAGGATACCGAGCACCGCGCGGAACCTGATTTACTGAGCTGGTGGCAGCAGTTGATGGAAATCCCCTGCGTGGCGATCGGCGGAATTACCCCGCAAAATTGCGCGCCGCTGGTGGCGGCCGGGGCCGATTTCCTGGCGGTGTCGGGCGCGGTTTGGCAGGGCGATGAAGCGGCGGCGATCCGCGCCTTCCACGCGGCGCTGTCCGGGGCCTGATTGCGCGGCATCCTGCCGCGCTCTGGTTTATGCCCGGGCGTTCTACCCAGCCATCGCGTTTTAAGAGTTGTTGGTGACCTGCCGCACGCAGCGCAGCGGGCCTTCACGCCCATCGGCGTGCAGTTCGCGCAGAAAATTCTGGGATAGCCGGCGGAACCGCTGGCCGCGCTTGGGGCCGCTGGTCATCACCAGTAGATCGCCGATCAGCAGGTAGGTGCCGCGTCCGGCACTGGTGGTATAAGTGGTGGCGTTGATCACGCTGAAGCTTTGTTCCGGCAGGCGGACCCCGGCCGGGCCAGTGGCATCGCCCGGCAATTCGCAGACGAATTCGCCCAGTTGCAACCGGCCGATCTGCCCGCCGGGCGCGGCCCGCGCCGGACTGCCGCCGGGCAACGGCAGGGCAGCGGCAAGCAGCAGGGCGAAGGCAAAGGGCAGGCGGGTGGTGCAAGTCATCGTGGGGCGATAAATAGCAGGAACGCATCGCTGCCGCCAGCCGCACCCTTGCCCCGTGCGCCGCGCCGCGCTAAGGGCGCGGCTTCTCTGGCCATCCCTGACTTGTCAGCGGCCAGTTCTTTCTCAACCTTGAAGGCATCCCATGGCGAAGATCAGCGGCGTGGACATTCGTCCCGGCAACATCC
>JBDKLL010000022.1:0-7613 GCA_039795595.1 Pseudomonadota bacterium | reverse complement strand
GATCGAGGCATTTATCTCGCGCATGATCGCCGACGGCCCGCTGGCGAACCGTCCGCCCCACATCTGATTGGAGCTGCCCTTGTTATCGTCCCGCTCGCTCAATGCATTTATCCTTGGCTGCGTCGTCCTGACCGGGGGGTGCGATAGGGAAAGCGGGCAAAAGGCGCAACCGGCAGCTTCAGGCCCAGAAGCTTCAGGCAACACCGAACCGGCCACTGGCCTGTTCGATCGCAGCCACAAGGGCAGCGCCCTGCCCGATTTCCTGCTGAAGGACCCTGCCGGCAAGGAGTTGCAACTCGCCAGCCTGAAGGGCAAACCGCTGCTGATCAACCTCTGGGCCACGTGGTGCGCCCCTTGCGTGGCCGAACTGCCCGCGCTTAACCGGCTGGCCACCGCCCGCGGCGACAGCCTGAAAGTGCTGACCATCAGCCAGGACATGGCCAAACCCGAAGCGATTGCCCCGTTCCTGCAAGAGCGCGGCGTGACCCGGCTGGAGCCGTGGATCGACCCGGCCGGCGATCTGGCCATGCAGTACGATGTGCAAACCCTGCCAACGACGATCTATTACGATGCCACAGGCCACGAAGTTTGGCGGCTGACCGGCGCGCACGACTGGACCAGCACCGATACCGCAGCCCTGCTGGCGGAAGCGCGCTAAATCCCGCGCGGTTAATCGCGCCCGGCCATCGGGCAATCGCCGGCCCGTCAGAGTGTGCCTGTCTGTGATGTGGAAGTCCTGGTGGGCGCTAACGGGCTCGAACCGCTGACCCTCTCGGTGTAAACGAGATGCTCTACCAACTGAGCTAAGCGCCCCTTCCGGGAAGCCGCGCTTTTAGCCATGCCGCGCGCCGCGTCAATCCGGCTGATGCAATTTCAGCACGGTTGTGCGCACTGCGCCGCGCAGCCGGCATCACACCATGCGCAAGGCCGCGCTGCCCAGTTCGGCAAAATAGCGCGCCATTGCTTCTGCGGCCTTGTCGGTCAGCGTGATGAACGCCCGGCGGCGATCGGCGTCATCGCTGATTCGTTGCAACAGCCCGGCATCGATCATCTGCCCGATCCAGCGCAGCGCGGTGGTGGGCGGAACCCCGCTGGCAATGCACAGGCTGGTCACCGAAACACGCAAATGTTCGGCGCGCGCAGCAGCCAGATCGAGCAGCATATCCCACGCCGGATCGGCGAACAGTTCGCCATCGAAATACCGCGATCGCAATTGCCGGTGCTGAATCATCCGGCGCACCAGCCGCGGATCGGGCAGCGGCGGGCGGGACGAACGCACCAACCGTTCGCTACCGGGATCAACCGCCGCGGCAAAGGCCGGGCGCGGGCTTTCAAACCGGAACAGCCCGTCTTCATCGCCGGTGCCGTATTCACCGCCCGGCGCACCGCCACCGAACCGGTCCAGCCGCTGGGCGATCTGCGCAACCTGTTCGGCCAGCCTCAGCATCACCAGCCGGTCTTCATCCGAAAGTTCGCGCAAGTGCTGGTGCGCCGCGGCCGCGGCCAGGGCATAGCCCAGCGCAATCACCCGGTCCGCCCGGGTGGGATCGATCAGGATCTGCGGGTTCGATTGATCGAGACAGCCAAACACATCGTCCAGCGCGCCAACGGTGGTGGAAACCACCAGTTGCACCCCACCTTCGCACGCCTGCAGATCAAGCCGTGCCAGTGCCGCCAGCGCCGCCGCATCAACCACCGGGCAATCCACCACCGCGATATCGCCAAGCGGGATCGGATCATCCCCGGTCAGCGCAGTGAACGGGGCGATGCGGATGATCGTAAAGCCGGCTTCGCGGGCATCATCGCGCAATTCGCCCTGCAGGCAGGCACGATCAGCAAAGATCGACAGCGTCGGCCCGGATCCTTGGCCCAAAGCGCCAGTGGCCCCGGCATCCGCACCGGGCCGCTGGCCCGGGTTCGTATAATCGAAATTGTCACCAGTCATCGCGTTCCGACTCCTGCCCCGATCCGGGCAAGAGTAGAACAAACCAAGACCGAGTCAATCGGACTTTGAAAAAATTCCCTTAATCTACAAAGGGATCACGGACGAGAATCGTATCTTCGCGTTCGGGACTGGTGGACACCAGCGCCACCGGGGTTTCGATCAATTCCTGCACGCGCTGGATGTACTTGATCGCCTGCGCCGGCAGATCGGCCCATGATCGCGCGCCCGCGGTGGTCCCGCTCCACCCTTCCATTTCTTCGTAGATCGGTTCGACTTCGGCCTGATCGGCGGCGTGCGCCGGGAAGTAATCGAGCACTTTGCCGCGCAGCCGATAGCCGGTGCAGATCTTCACCGTGTCCAGCCCGTCAAGCACGTCGACCTTGGTCAGCGCGATCCCGGTCACCCCGGAAATCGCGCAGGATTGGCGCACCAGCACCGCATCAAACCAGCCGCAGCGGCGCTTGCGCCCGGTCACGGTGCCAAATTCGTGGCCACGTTCGCCCAGCCGCTGGCCGGTGGCATCTTCCAGTTCGGTCGGGAACGGACCCGACCCGACCCGGGTGGTATAGGCCTTGACGATCCCCAGCACGAACCCGGTTGAATTCGGCCCCAGCCCTGAACCCGAAGCCGCGGTGCCGCTGACCGTGTTCGAACTGGTGACGAACGGATAGGTGCCGTGATCGACATCGAGCAGCACGCCCTGCGCGCCTTCGAACAGGATCCGCGCCCCGGCCTTGCGCACGGTGTTGAGCCGCTTCCACACCGGCTGGGCATATTGCAGCACGAACGGCGCAATTTCGCGCAATTCAGCGATCAGCTCGGCGCGATCGACCGGCGGCTGGCCGAACCCGGCGCGCAGCGCATCGTGGTGCGCGCAGAGCCGGTCCAGCTGGCTATCCAGCGCGTCGAGGTGCGCCAGATCGCACACCCGGATCGCGCGGCGGCCCACTTTGTCTTCATAAGCCGGGCCGATTCCGCGCCCGGTGGTGCCGATCTTGCCCGAACCCGCCGCGGTTTCGCGCAGGCCATCCAGATCGCGGTGCAGCGGCAGGATCAGCGGGCAATTGTCGGCAATCGCGAAGTTTTCGGTGTTGATGACAACGCCTTGCCCTTCGAGCTTTTCGATTTCGGCCTTCAGCGCCCATGGATCCAGCACCACGCCGTTGCCGATGATCGATAGTGTGCCGGTGACGATGCCCGACGGCAGCAGGCTCAGCTTGTAAACCTGTTCGCCCACCACCAGCGTATGCCCGGCGTTGTGCCCGCCCTGAAAGCGCACCACCGCATCGGCGCGGCTGGCCAGCCAGTCGACGATCTTGCCTTTGCCTTCATCGCCCCACTGGGCGCCGATCACGGTTACGTTGGCCACGGATATACCACTCCACCCTGCCCGTGGTCCCGCAAGCGCCCTTCGTCCGGACTCGGCGCAAGGGGTGGGATATGGGGCCGAAACGGCCCGTTTGCGGTGCGCGCACTAGGGGCAGCAAGGGGTTTGAGTCAAGGGGCGCAAGGCCCAATTTGCAGCTTAAAGCGCGATTGTTTCAGACCCGTCCAGCCGGTGGGTGCAGCCCAATGCCTGGGGATCGCAATCCGGGCCAAGCGCGGCCACCGTGCGCCAGCCGATCGCACGCAGACGCTCGGCATGGGCCGGATCATGGCCCAGCGGCAAAAACACCGTATCACGCGGCGTTTCTGCAGCGGCGAGCAGATCAATCAGCGCATCGGGATAGAGCGAAAAACCGATCGCCGGTTCATCGCAACCCAAGATTCGATAGCTGCCGCCGCGGCCCAGCGCCCCGGCCACGCCATCGGCATAAATCGTGAAGCCGAACCAGCTTTGGTATTCGAACCCGTGGCGTTCACTGGGGTCCAGCGTTAACCGGGCGGCATTGCCAACGCGCGCAGCGATTTCGCGCAATGCTGCGATCCGGGATGACAGCACCCCGCCCTCGTTCGGATTGGCGGCATCGATCGCAGCCAGCCGCT
Organism: Pseudomonadota bacterium; assembly: GCA_039795595.1. Lineage (GTDB taxonomy): Bacteria > Pseudomonadota > Alphaproteobacteria > Sphingomonadales > Sphingomonadaceae > Novosphingobium. Next base: position 3,682 of record JBDKLL010000022.1, on the reverse strand, counting down.
CAATCGCGGCATCGAACGGGCCAATCGCGGTCAGCAGCGGCAAATATGCCTCCCCCCCCACGGCCACCAGCCCACCGGCGTCCTTGGCATCGAGTTCGCGGCGCACGTCTTCGATCTTGTCAGCGGCCAGCGGCAAAGCTTTGGCAGCCAGTGTATCCACCAGATCAGGCAACGTGAAATCCACCGAGATGCCCGTGGCACCGGCGGCGCGCAGCGCTTCGATTGCGGCGGCAACGATTTCGCCGGCGGCAGCCACACTGTCCGAACCGATCAATTCGGCGCCCAGTTGCAAACGCTCGCGCGCAGGATCAAGGCCATCACCCTTGATCGTCACCACTTGCCCGGCATAGCACAGCCGCAACGGCCGCGGCGCAGCGGCAAGGCCCGTGGCGGCGATGCGGCCCACCTGCACGGTGATATCGCTGCGCAGCGCCATCATCCGCAGGCTCAGCGGATCGACGAACCGGAACATCCGGCGCGGCTGCACCCCGGCCATGCGGCTGGCCATCGATTTTTCAAATTCCAGCGTCGGCGGCTGAACCCGGTCATAACCGTGGGCATCGAGCACATCGAGCGCCGCACGGGTCACGCGGGCAGCGGCTGCCGCACTGGACGGCAGCCGGTCTTGCAGGCCTTCGGGCAACAGATCGCGGTCGGTATCTTCCATAACGCTTGTCCCGTTGCCCGATCCGGCGTCAGAACGCCAGTGCCATCACCCGCTTAACGCCCGGAAGCGTCTTTGCCGTTTCCAGCACAGCGGCCGGAACCGGGCTATCGACCGACAGCAGCAGCACCGCTTCGCCCCCGGCATTGCGGCGGCCAAGGTTGAACGTGCCAATGTTGATCGCGTTTTCGCCGAGCAGCGTCCCGATCCGGCCGATGAAGCCCGGCGCATCTTCGTTGACGATGTACAGCATTGGCCCGGCCAGTTCGGCTTCAACCTTGATCCCGAACAGTTCCACGAGCCGCGGTTCGGCATTGCTGAACAACGTGCCGGCAACCGAACGTTCGCCGGCATCGGTCTTTACCGACACGCGGATCAAGGTGTGGTAATCACCGGCCTTCTCGGTCTTGACCTCGCGCACTTCCATGCCGCGTTCCTTGGCCAGAAACGGCGCGTTGACCATGTTCACCGTATCCGACTGCGTGCGCAGGAACCCGCACAGCACCGCCGCCACGATCGGCTTGATGTTGAGTTCGGCCGCAGCGCCTTCGGCGTGGATCGAAATCCGCGGGATCGCCCCGGTGGTCAGCTGGCCGACCATGCCGCCAAGCTGTTCCGCCAGCGCCATGTAGGGGCGCAGCTTGGGCGCTTCTTCCGCGCTCAGCGACGGCACGTTGAGCGCGTTGGTCACGCCGCCGTTGACCAGATAATCGGCCATCTGTTCGGCCACCTGCAGCGCCACGTTGACCTGTGCTTCGGTGGTCGACGCACCAAGGTGCGGGGTGCAGATAAAGTTGGGCGTGCCGAACAGCGGCGATTCCTTGGCCGGTTCGGTTTCGAACACGTCGAGCGCAGCGCCCGCAACCTGACCCGAATCCAGCGCATCCTTCAGCGCGGCCTCATCGATCAGCCCGCCGCGCGCGCAGTTGATGATCCGCACGCCCTTCTTGGTCTTGGCCAGGTTTTCGCGGCTCAGGATGTTACGGGTCTGATCGGTGAGCGGGGTGTGCAGGGTGATGAAATCAGCCTTGGCCAGCAGCGTGTCGAGATCGGCCTTTTCCACGCCCATTTCCACGGCGCGTTCCGGGGTCAGGAACGGATCGAACGCCACCACCTTCATCCGCAGGCCCAGCGCGCGCGCCGCCACGATCGAACCGATGTTACCGGCCCCGATCAGGCCCAGCGTCTTGCCGGTCACTTCCACGCCCATGAAGCCATTCTTGGGCCACAGGCCAGCTTGCGTCTGGGCGTTGGCTTCGGGGATCTGGCGGGCCAGCGCGAACATCATCGCAATCGCGTGTTCGGCAGTGGTGATCGAATTGCCGAACGGGGTGTTCATCACCACCACGCCCTGTGCGGACGCCGCCGGGATATCGACGTTATCCACGCCAATCCCGGCGCGGCCGATCACTTTCAGGTTCTTGGCCGCGGCCAGAATTTCCTTGGTCACCTTGGTCGAACTGCGGATCGCCAGGCCATCGTAATCGCCAATGCGGGCGATCAGCTGTTCCGGGGTTTCGCCGGTGATCACGTCAACATCGCAGCCCATCTCGGTAAAGATGCGGGCGGCGTTGGGGTCCATCTTGTCGGAAATAAGGACTTTGGGCTTGGTCATGATAAGCCTCTTTCAATCTGAATGGGGAAAAACAGGCGGGCACGAACGGCCCGCCCGGAAAAATCAGGCAGCCTTGGTTGCCGCGTAGGCCCAATCGAGCCACGGGCCGAGCGCTTCGACATCGGCGGCATCCACCGTTGCCCCGCACCAGATCCGCAGACCGGCCGGTGCATCGCGATAGCCCGCGATGTCATAAGCCGCGCCTTCCTTTTCGAGCAGGCCGGTCATCGCCTTGATGAAATCGGCATCCGCCCCGTCAACCGAGAGGCAGACCGACGTCTTCGAGCGCGTGCCCTTGTCCACGGCAAGGTGGCTGAGCCAATCACGTTCGGCCACGATCTTGTCGAGCGCATTGGCGTTGGCGGTGCACCGATCCTTCAGGCCTTCCAGCCCGCCGATCGACTTGGCCCATTCCAGCGCGAAGATCGCATCTTCAACCGCCAGCATCGACGGGGTGTTGATGGTTTCGCCCTTGAACACGCCTTCAGCCAGCTTGCCCTTCGAAACCAACCGGAACACTTTGGGCAGCGGCCATGCCGGGGTATAGCTTTCCAGCCGTTCCACCGCGCGGGGGCCAAGGATCAGAACGCCGTGGCCGCCTTCGCCGCCCAGCACCTTCTGCCAGCTGAACGTAGCGACATCGATTTTATCCCACGGAATATCGTAAGCGAACACGGCGCTGGTCGCGTCGGCAAAGCACAGCCCTTCGCGGTCAGCCGGGATCCATTCGCCATCGGGCACGCGCACGCCGCTGGTGGTGCCGTTCCACGTGAACAGCACGTCATCGGCCCAATCAATCTTGTCGAGGTCGGGCAGCTGGCCATAATCGGCGCGGTGCACCGTGGGGTCGAGCTTGAGTTGCTTGACCGCATCGGTGACCCAACCTTCACCAAAGCTTTCCCATGCCAGCGCGGTTACGCCGCGGGCGCCCAGCATCGTCCACATCGCCATTTCAAAGGCGCCGGTATCCGAACCCGGAACAATCCCGATGCGGTGCGTATCGGGCAGTTGCAGCACTTCGCGCATCAGGTCGATGCAGTATTGCAGGCGCGTCTTGCCGATCTTGGCACGGTGCGACCGGCCCAGCACATCGGTGGCGAGTTTGTCGAGGGAGTAGCCCGGCGGCTTGGCGCAGGGACCGGAAGAAAAATGCGGGCGCGCAGGCTTGCGAGCCGGAACAGGTGCAGTCATGTAGTCTCTCCTTACAGAGAGCACGCGCGGCGTTGGGACCGCGTGGCCCGGCGCCGCTCCTAGAGCCGCCCGGCGCGAAGTCAAGCAATCCTCACCAGACCGCGGCGATTACGCACAAGTCACAGCTGCACAACCGCTGAAAACGTGGCATGATTGCTGACATGTGGAGGATCAGGGCAACGGGGCGGCCGCCAGCCAGAGCGATCTTGGGC
>JBDKLL010000021.1:0-8806 GCA_039795595.1 Pseudomonadota bacterium | reverse complement strand
GACCATCGTCGACAAGCGCGGCCGCCGCCTCAGCCTGGCCCGCAATGGCGAAATCGTGTTGCTTGACAGCGAAGGCCGCGAACGCGCGATCCACCGCGTGCCGTATGGTACCCACCTGCTGCACGAAGACGGCGCGATCATCAACGAAGGCGATCGTCTGGCGGAATGGGATCCGTTCACCCTGCCGGTGATCACCGAAAAGCCCGGTATCGTGAAGTACCAGGATCTGATCGACGGCAAGACGCTGACGGAAGTGACCGACGACGCCACCGGCATGACCAGCCGTGTCGTGACCGAAAACCGTTCGACCAGCCGTTCCAAGAAGGAGGACCTGCGTCCGCGCATGACCCTGCTGGACGATGCCTCGGGCGAAGCGGCCCGCTACATGCTGGCCCCGGGCACCACGCTGTCGGTCGAAGATGGCCAGATGGTCGAAGCCGGCGAAGTGTTGGCCCGTGCCAGCCGCGAAGCCGCCAAGACCCGCGACATCACCGGCGGTCTGCCGCGCGTGGCCGAACTGTTCGAAGCCCGCAAGCCCAAGGACAACGCGATCATCGCGAAGATCTCGGGCCGGATCGAATTCGTTCGCGACTACAAGGCCAAGCGCAAGATCGCGATCATCCCGGAAGAGGGTGATGCGGTGGAATACCTGATCCCGAAGTCGAAGGTGATCGACGTTCAGGAAGGCGACTGGGTCAAGAAGGGTGACAACCTGATTTCGGGCTCGCCCGATCCGCACGACATTCTCGAAGTGCTCGGCGTGGAAGCGCTGGCCGAATACCTCGTTGCGGAAATCCAGGAAGTCTATCGCTTGCAGGGCGTGAAGATCAACGACAAGCACATCGAGGTGATCGTTCGCCAGATGTTGCAGAAGGTTGAAATCACGAATGGCGGCGATACCACCCTGCTCCCGGGCGAACAGGTTGACCTTGAAGAAATGCTCGAAATCAACGGCAAGCTGAGCGAAGGGCAAGTGCCCGCCGAAGGCAAGCCGGTGCTGCTGGGCATCACCAAGGCATCGCTGCAGACGCGTTCGTTCATTTCGGCGGCCTCGTTCCAGGAAACCACCCGCGTGCTCACGCAGGCGGCGGTCGAAGGGAAGAAGGATTCGCTGATCGGGCTGAAGGAAAACGTCATCGTTGGCCGTCTCATCCCCGCCGGGACCGGCGCGGGCATGAACCGCCTGCGGGTGGCCGCTTCCAGCCGCGACGCCGCGCTGCGTGCTTCCTACCGCAAGTTGCAGGAGCACCTGATCGCTCCGGCCACCGCCGCGGAAGAGCATGCTGCCGAACTGGCGCAAGGCCCGGAAGCCGCGATCGGCGATGATCCGCTGGCGATCGTCGAAGGCGAAACCCACGGTCTGGACGCCGATGCCGGCGATTACCTGATCGGCGGCGAAGATGGGGCTGACGGCGAAGCGTAAGCTCCCGTTCATCTTCGTACATTGATAGGGCCTCGCCGGAGCAATCCGGCGAGGCCTTTCGATTCATCCGAATTTCAACCCGCCGATGGACATTTCGATGCCGCAGCCGCTGCGATCATTGCCCCGCAACCCCGCCACCGAGCGGCTGTTGCTTGCGTCGATCCACGATGTTTCACCGCGCTTCGAGCGTGAAATCAATCTGCTGGCCGACCGGTTCGAACGGATCCTCGGCGGGCCGCGGTTCGCGATGCTGGTGGTGCCCGATCATTGGGGTGAAGCCCCGCTGCGCCGCGCACCCAATTTCCAGCGCCGCTTGCGCGATTGGGCCGATGCCGGGATCGAAATGTTCGTCCACGGCTGGTTCCACAAGGATCTGGCGGAACACAGCGGTGCGGCCCGTTTCAAAGCCCGCCACATGACCGCTGGCGAAGGCGAATTCCTGGGGCTGGACCATGCCGAAGCCGCGCGCCGGATGGCCGATGGCAAAGCCTTGATCGAAGACGTGATCGGCCGCCCGGTTGCGGGATTCATCGCTCCGGCGTGGCTCTATGGCACTGGCGCGCGCGCCGCGCTCGATGCCAGCGGGCTGGCGCTGGCCGAAGACCACTTGCGGGTATGGCAACCGGGATCCGGCCGGATCGTCGCCCGGGGGCCGGTCATCACTTGGGCCAGCCGCAGCCGGCCGCGCCAGCTCAGCTCGCTGACCGTGGCGGCGCTTGCCCGCATTGGCTTGCACCGCCAGCGGATCGTGCGGGTAGCAACCCATCCCGGCGATACCGGGGTTCCCGCCTTGATGAACAGCATCACCAAAACGCTGAGCAGCTTTGCCGCACGCCGCACGATCGGCCGTTATGCGCAATTGGTGGAGGCTTGACGCAATGCCGCTGAACCAGGCCCCGCTCGATCATCCCCGCGAACCGATCAGCATTCCCGTGCCGGCCGATCCGCCCCAACGCCGGCGTCTGGCCGCGGCGTTCAGCACGCTGGTATCGCTGGCGCTGCTGGCGATGGTGGCAGATCAGTTCCGCCACATGAAGCTGGCCGAAATCCTGGGCATGGTGCCGCATACCGCGCTGTTCTGGACCACGTTCGCCGCATGGTATCTGGCCATGCCGCTAAGCGAATGGGTGATCTATCACCGGCTATGGAAGCTGCCCATATCAGGGCTGGGCGCGTTGATGCGCAAACTAGTCAGCAACGAATTGCTGCTCGGCTATCTTGGCGAAGCGCAGTTCTATGCGTGGGCGCGGGCCAAACTGGCGATGCCAACCGCCCCCTTCGGCACGATCAAGGATGTCACCATCCTGTCGGCCTTGACTGGCAACGTCGCAACGCTGGTGATGCTGGTGTTTGCCTGGCCGCTGGTCACTTCGGGGACGATCGGGGTAGAACTGCGCTCGGTATTCGTTTCCTTGAGCGTGGTGCTGGGCACCTCGTTTGTCATGCTGCTGCTGCGCCGCCGGTTATTTTCGCTGCCTCGCAAGGATCTGTGGCTGATCACCGGTATCCATTTCGTGCGGATTGGCCTGCTGGTCATGCTTTCGGCGCTGATGTGGCACTGGGTCTTGCCCAGCGTCGCCGTTGGACTGTGGCTGGTGCTGGCAACGCTGCGCATGCTGGTGTCGCGCCTGCCCCTGATCCCGAACAAGGATGTCGTGTTCGCCGGGCTGGCAGTATACCTGATCGGCCACGAAACCCCGATCGCGGATATGTTAACCATGATGGCCGGGCTGGTCTTGCTCGCGCATCTGGCGGTCGGCGGAATCTTCGCGCTGACCGGACTGGTCAGCGAGGCACGCGCTTCATGAAGCACTTATTGTTGCTGCCCATGCTGGTACTGCTGAGCGGTGCATCTGGCCTGCCGTCCAACCCGGAACTGGGCAAAGCCGAAGGGCGTTGCCGTTCGAATGAACCGGGGCCGGCGCTATTGGTCAGCCCGATCGGACTGAAAGATCGCAGCGGGAATTTGAAACTGGAAGTATACCCCGCCAACGATACAGACTTCCTGCAGGACGATAATATCCTGATCATGGCAGGCAAAGTATTTCGGCGGGTTGAAGTTGCCATTCCCGCTGCAGGCGAACCGGTGCTTTGCATTCGCGTGCCCACCGCGGGTTCATATAGCGTAGCGCTGCTTCACGACCGGGATCAAAACCACAAGTTCAACTGGATCCGCGATGGCATCGGCTTTTCCGGCAATCCCAAACTGGGGTGGAGCAAGCCACCAGCCGCCGCCACGAAAATGGTGGCTGGTCCCGGGATGACGCAACTGCATATTGTGATGAACTATCGTCATGGTATGGGCGTCGCGCCGATCAAACAGTGATAGGACCGCCCATGCGTATAACTGATGTCTGCGCATTCCTCTCGCCCCACGGCGGCGGCGTCAAAACCTATATCGAGCAGAAATTGCGGATCGCCCCGCAACTGGGCCACGATATCACCGTGATTGCCCCGGCTGATGAAGCAGCGGTGATCGAATATGGTCCGATGGCGCGGGTGGTCACGATCCCTTCGCCGCGGCTGATCGTTGATCGCAAATACTGGTATTTTGGCGATGAAGCGGCGCTTCATGTCGCGCTTGATGCGGCCCGGCCGGACTTTGTCGAAGTCTCATCCCCGTGGCGCAGCGCTTCGATGGTCGCACGGTGGCAAGGTGACTGGCAAAGTCGTGTCCCGCGCGCGCTGGTGATGCACGCCGATCCGCTTTCGGCCTATGCCTATCGCTGGTTCGAACCGCTGTTTTCGCGCGACGTGATCGATCGTGGGTTCGAACCGTTCTGGTCACACTTGCGCACGCTTGGCGCCAGCTATGACCGGGTGGTCTGCGCCAACCGTGAATTGCGCGATCGGCTGGCCGCCGGCGGCGTGCCCCGGTGCGCACTGCACCCGATGGGGGTTGAAGCTGGCCTGTTCGGGCCTGACAATCGCGATCCCGCGGTGCGGGCCAAACTGTTGGCGCTCTGCGACTTGCCCGAAAGCGCACATTTGCTGATGGCGGTGGGCCGCCTGTCAGCCGAAAAGCGCTGGCCGATGGTGATCGATGCCGTCACCGCCGCCAGCCAGCGCCATCCGATCGGGCTGGTGATGCTGGGCGCGGGCAACCAGCGGACGCGGATCCTCAAACAGATCGCCGGAAACCCGCACATCCGGTTGCTGACCCCGGAACGCGATCGACAACGCTTTGCCGCCTTGTTGGCCAGCGCCGATGCGCTGGTTCACGGCTGCGAAGCCGAAACATTCTGCCTGGCCGCAGCCGAAGCCCGCGCTTCGGGCGTGCCGGTGATCGTGCCCGACCGCGGTGGCGCGGCCGATCATGCCCGCAATGGTGCGGGCCTGACCTACCGCGCCAACAATGCCTTGGCGCTGGCCGCAGCGATCGAACGCCAAATCGAAACGCCGATCCACCCGCCACGGATCGTGCCGATTACCATGCGCGATCATTTCGCCACGCTGTTTGCGGATTATGCGGCCTTGCTGGCAGCGCCGCGGGTGGTTGCCTGATCCGCAGCCCGTGATCGTTCAGCGGCTGTGGGCCGTGTGAAACCGGCCCAATGCGCCAACCACATCGTGCATCATGTCCATCCGGGCCGGGATCGGCAAAGTTGTGCGGCCAACCAGCACCACCACCGAATACCATGATCCGTCCGGGGTTTCCATAATCGCCACGTCGTTATAGCCGGTAGCAACCCCACGCAGTTCCTGCCCGGTGCCGGTTTTGTGATAGACTTTCCAGCCCGCCGGTGCCCCGGATTTGAGCCGGCGCGGCCCGCTGTGGGTCTTGGCTAGGATGCCCATCATCACCCCGGTTGCTTCAGGCGAAAGCAATTGGCCGGCCGCCAAGCGCGCCAACGCACGCGCCATGCCGGCCGGTTTGGCCCCATCGATCGGATCGGCCACATAGCGTTCCAGCGACGCTTCGCGCTGATCCAGCGGCAACCGGGCGCGGGCCTGTTCGAAATTGCTGCCCAGCGACAATTCCTGCGACCACTGCAATCCGGAAATATGGCTTTGCAGCAAGCGTTCGCCGGGACCAAACCGGATCCCGTCGATCTGCTTGTCCTTCAACATTGTCCGCACCCGGTCTGGCCCACCGACGGTCCACAACAACCGGTCATTTGCGGTGTTATCCGAAAACGCCAGAGCATTACCCATCAGCGTTTCGACCGGGCGGACCACTTGCCCTTTTTCGAGCACTTCCCAGCGCAGTGGCTGATTGAACAGCGTCAGGTCATTGGGGCGGATCGTGATCGGATCATTAAGGTGCATTTGCCCCGCATCGACCGCATCGAGCACGGTCAGCGACACCCACAGTTTCGAAACGCTTTGCTGGGGAAAGTATTCGTCCAGCCGATCACCCACCACCCAGTTGCACCCGGCCTTGGCCACGGCGATCCCGACTTTGCCGTTGAAGGCCCGCGAAATCGCGGTGAGATCATGCTGCAAGGCCGCCGGATCCGCACTGCAATCGGCCTGAAACGGCGGTGCGGCGGCGTGGGCCGGGCGCACCGCGGCGCTCAGCAGGTTGGCCGTTGTCGATCCGGTGCCACCACCCAGCGTAGCCATGCTCAGCACCCCGGCGGTTGCCAGACCGGCCACCGCCAACCCCGCGCCGCCAGCCCAGCGCCACAACTGGCGCACGGGCTTGCGTCCGCCCAGAGCGGCGATCAGGGATACGGGCTTGTCTCGGTGTAGCAGCGAACGCATTGTGGGATCAGCGCTTATCCCAAGCACCGCGCACCGGTAAATATCGCCGCCGCCGTTTTGCGATCGGCACTGTGGATTTATCGATCAAGAGTAGGCCATCCGCTCAAGCGCGGCGAACATATCGAGCGCACGCAGATCGCCGAACGGCGAAAGCTGGCTCATGAACACCCCGGCCACCCCCTTCACCGGATCGATCCAGTAATACGAATTGAAAATCCCGGCCCAGGCCAGGCTGCCCGGCGATCGGCCGTTCGGCCCCGGTTCGGGATTGATCAGGAAGCCCAGCCCCCAGCCGGTATGCTGATCGGGGAAGGTATCGTAAGGCTGCGCTAGTTCGGGCATGGCCGTCCCCATGTAGCCTGCGCGCAGATCGCCAATCTGGTTGCGGCCCATTTCCGCCACGGTTTCGGGCTGCAACACCCGCGTACCAGCCAATTCACCGCCGCGCAGCATCATCTGCAGAAACCGGGCATAATCGGGCGCAGTGCTGGTCAGCCCGCCGCCGCCCATATCGAATTCGCCGCCGCCCAGAAACACCGGGATCGCCTGCAACCCGCCGTCGGGCGTCCGCGCGTGGACCAGCGCCGCGCCATCGGGCAGGGCATCGCGAAACGCCGTGTCGGCCATTCCCAGCGGGGCAAACACGTTGACGGCCAGATATTCGCCCAGCCGCTGGCCGGTGACGGCTTCGATCGCGCGGCCAACCCAATCGGTTGATACGCCATATTCCCAGCGGCTGCCGGGATCGAACATCAGCGGCATCCGGATCGTATCAAGGCTGCCCGCCGCCGGCATCCCGGTGGCGGCATAATATTGCAGCACTTCGGGATGGATGAACGAATAACCAAACCCGGACGTATGGGTCAGCAGATGGCGCAAAGTCAGCGGGGTGGCGGCGCTGCGCGTCTGCGGGCGGCCATCGGCATCGAACCCGGTCAGTACTTGCGGATCAGCCAGTTCGGGCAGCACATCGCCAATCGGCGCATCGAGCGCCAACCGGCCTTGTTCGACCAGTTGCATCGCCCCCACTGATACCAGCGCCTTGGTCATCGACGCGATCTGGAACAGCGTATTCGGCTGCATTGCCGCGCCGCCGCCGGTCGTTTCGCCAAAGGCGCGCAGATAGCGTGGGCCATTGGCATCGAGGATCATGGTCACCGCGCCGGCAAGGCCGGAGGCAGCAAAAGCGGATTCGAGCTGGGTTTCGTTCATCAACTGCATTGGCTAACCGGCTTTCACGCCTTAGGGAAGTGGGATGGTCGATACGCTTTCCATTACTTTGGCCCAGCTTAACCAGTCGGTCGGCGACATTTCCGGCAATGCCGCGGCGATGCTGGCGGCACGCGCCCGCGCGCACGCTGCCGGTGCCGATCTGATCGCGTTCCCCGAAATGCAGTTGATCGGCTATCCGCCCGAAGATCTGGTGCTCAAGCCCGCGCTGATCGAACGCGCGGCCAGCGAGCTTGACCGGCTGGCACTGGCCACCGCCGATGGCGGCCCGGCAATGCTGGTGGGCAGCGTGTTCGTGCGCGATGGCAACTTGCACAATGGCGTGGCGTTGCTCGACGGTGGGAAAGTGGCAGAAGTGCGCTTGAAGCACGAGCTGCCCAATTACGGCACGTTCGATGAAGTGCGCTTGTTCGAACCCGGCCCCCTGCCCGAACCGATCGTGTTCAAGGGCGTAATGATCGGCCTGCCGATCTGCGAAGACATCTGGCACCCGGACGTTTGCCGCCATCTGGCCGATTTCGGGGCCGAACTGCTGATCTGCATCAACGGCAGCCCCTATGAAATCGACAAGGACAGCCTGCGGATCGATGGCGTGGCAAAACGCCGGGCGGTCGATACCGGGTTGCCGCTGGCCTACCTCAACCGGGTTGGCGGGCAGGACGAACTGGTGTTCGATGGGGCCAGTTTCGTGGTCAACGGCGATGGCAGCCTGGCCGTGCAGATGGCCGATTGGGTGGAACAGGAAACCACCACCCGCTGGACCCGCACCGCGCAAGGGTGGCGCTGCGATCGCGGGGATATGGCCACACTGGCGGGGAGGCCCGAGGACATTTACTGCGCGATGGTGCTGGCCCTGCGCGACTATGTTGACCGCAACCGGTTCCCCGGGGTGGTGCTGGGGTTATCCGGCGGGATCGACAGCGCGATCTGCGCGGCGATCGCCGCCGATGCGCTTGGCCCGGAACGCGTCTGGTGCGTAATGCTGCCCAGCCGCTATACCAGCCAGGAAAGCCTCGATCTGGCAACTGGTTGCGCACAATTGATCGGTTGCCGCTACGATACGATCCCGATCGCGCCGGCGGTTGGCGGCTTCGAAACCATGCTCGCCCCCAGCTTTGCCGCCACCAAACCCGATCTGACCGAGGAAAACCTGCAAAGCCGGATCCGCGGGGTGACGCTGATGGCGCTTTCGAACAAGTTCGGGCCGATGCTGCTGACCACCGGCAACAAAAGCGAAATGAGCGTGGGTTACGCCACGATCTATGGCGATATGGCCGGCGGCTATAACCCCCTGAAAGACGCCTACAAGACCACCGTGTTCGCGCTCAGCACGTGGCGCAACGCGCACAAGCCCAAGATCGGGCTTGGCCCCGATGGCCCGGTGATGCCCGAAGGAATCATTACCCGTCCGCCCAGCGCCGAATTGCGCCCGGATCAGAAGGACGA
>JBDKLL010000020.1:0-6478 GCA_039795595.1 Pseudomonadota bacterium | reverse complement strand
CGCCGGCCAATTCCAGCATTTGCATTCCGGCCTTGGCAAGCGCCTTGATCCTTGCAGATGTAGCAGTCCGAACCGCATGGCGCGGATCGGGCACGGCTCATGCGGTAGCAAGCGGGAAACGTCCCGATCGCGCCGCCGATTAGGGATCAGGCACCCTTGAACAACAATCGTGGGAACAATCGTCGACGCGGCCGAGGCAATCGGCAGAACGGTGGCGGCGGCGGCCAGCAACTCAACCGGATCGATAGCCGGGCACGCGGCAATGCACCGCAACTGCTCGAAAAGTATCGCAAGCTGGCCCAGGATGCCCACCTCAACGGGGATCGGGTTCAGGCCGAATACTATCTGCAGTTCGCGGACCATTATTTCCGCGTGCTGGCCGATACCCGGTTGCGGCAGGAAGAACAGCGCGCGCGCCGCGATGACCGCTGGCAGGAAGGCGGCGAAGAAAGCGACGATGCCGCCGATTTCTCCGTCGACAACGACTTCCCGAACTTCGATCAACCAACTTTCACCCGCCCGCAGCGGGATGATCGCCCCCGCCGCGAAGACCGCGACGAAGATGGCGCAGCGCCCACCGATGCCGCGGATGATACCGCCGGCGACGATGCCGGACAGGGCAACCCTTACGAACCCAGCGACAATCCTTTCGTCCGCGACAATCGCGGCCGTTCCGGCCTGCGCCCCCGGCGTGATAGCCGAGATGGACGGGATAGTCGGGATAATCGGGATGGTCGGGATGGCCGAGACGAACGCCGCCCGCGCCGCGACCGGGCCGCAACCGGTGACGATGGTGAAGGTGCACCCGCCGGGCTGGATCCGGCTTCGTTGCCACCGGCGATATCGGCCGGACGCGATGAAGCCACGGCGGTTGACGGAGACGAAGCGCCCAAGCCACGTCGTGGCCGTCCGCCTCGGCGTAAGCCGTCACCCGACGATACTGGCGAACCGATCGAATCCGTAAACTGATCTGATCGTGCCGGGTCGCAACTTGTCCCGCGCTCGTTTCTCGCCTGCTGGGCAATTCGCTGCCGCCCGCCCCCGCTGGTGCGCGCTGGCGCTAGGCGCTATTTCCGCGCTGGGCTTTGAGCCGGTTGCGCTGTGGCCGCTCACGCTGCTTGCGATCGGCGGGCTGCTGGCCCTGCTAGCCCGGGCCGAAAGCCGTAGCCAAGCCCTGCAACTGGGCTGGTTGTTCGGCCTTGGGCAGTTCGCGCTTGGGCTTAACTGGATCGCCACGGCGTTTACTTATCAGGCCGCAATGCCGACTTGGCTCGGCTGGGCTGCCGTGTTCGGCCTATCCTTGTATCTGGCGATCTACCCGGCACTGGCGGCGCTGGCCGGGTGGCACCTGCGCCGTTCGCCGCTGTCGATGGTCACCGGGTTTGCGGGCACATGGATCGTAACCGAATGGCTGCGCGGCTGGGTGTTCACCGGCTTCCCCTGGAACCCGCTTGGCGCGGTGCTACTGAGGCCGTTCGAACACCCCGGCGCGGCGCGGCTGCTGCCGTGGCTGGGCACCTATGCCCTGTCCGGGCTGGCGGTGCTGCTGGCCGGCCTGTGGTGGCAGGGGCTGGCCCGATTTCGCGCTGATCGCCGGGCGCTGGCGCTGCTGGTGATCCCGCTTGGCGTGCAATTCATCGCCCTGCCGCATCACCCAGTAGCCAATCCGGGCCGCGCCGTGCCATTTCAGCTGATCCAGCCGAACATCGCGCAGGATGTGCTCAACGACCCCGCGCACTACGAAGCCAATTTCCAGCGCACGGCCGAACTGTCTGCCGCACCGGTTACGGGTCAGGGTCGGTTGGTGCTGTGGCCCGAATCCGGCGTGCCGTGGTATCTCGCCGATGGATATCCGGACCGCTACTACTTCGACACATACGCCGCCGATCCGCGCCTGGCCCGCGCCCGGATCGGCCGGATCATCGGCCCAGGCAGCCTGCTGCTGACCGGTGCGGTCGATCTTGAAATTGCCCACGGGCAAGCCGCCGGCGCGCGCAACATGGTCACCGCGATCGACGGGGCCGGGGTGATCCGCGGCGGTTATGCCAAGGCCCATCTGGTTCCCTATGGCGAATATTTGCCGCTGCGGCCCCTGCTCACCCCGCTGGGGCTGGCACGGCTCGTCCCCGGGGACATCGATTTCTGGCCCGGCCCCGGCCCCCGCACGCTGGATCTGGGCCAGTGGGGCAAGGCCGGGATCCAGATCTGTTACGAAATCGTGTTTTCCGGCCGGGTGGCCGATCGCGCGCATCGCCCAGACTACATCTTCAACCCCTCCAACGATGGCTGGTTTGGCGCGTGGGGGCCGCCGCAACATCTGGCGCAGGCGCGGCTGCGCGCGCTGGAGGAAGGCTTGCCGGTGCTGCGCGCCACCACGACCGGTATCAGCGCCGTGATCGCAGCCGATGGCCGGGTTGCACAATTCATTCCGCCCCACCGCGCCGGCGTGCTGCTCGGCACGATCCCGCCCGCGTATCCGCCCACGCTGTTTTCGCGCTGGGGCAATGCACTTGCGCTTGCTTGGGCAACACTTTTGCTTGTCGTTTCCATGGTTGCCAGCCGCCGCCGCACGGGGTAAGTGAGAGGGGACATAAAGCTTTTGTTATATGGATCCGATCATGCGCACTGATTACCTGTTCACGTCCGAAAGCGTTTCCGAAGGCCATCCCGACAAGGTTGCCGATCAGATTTCGGATGCGATCGTTGACCTGTTCCTGTCGAAAGATCCCGAAGCGCGCATCGCCTGCGAAACCCTGACCACCACCCAGTTGGTCGTGCTGGCCGGCGAAATCCGCTGCAAGGGCGTTTACGAAAACGGGGCATGGGCCCCCGGCGCCAAGGAAGAAATCGAAGCCACCGTGCGCCGCACGGTCAAGGAAATCGGCTACGAACAGGACGGCTTCCATTGGGAAAAGTTCGAATTCATCAACCGCCTGCACGGCCAGTCGGCCCACATCGCGCAGGGCGTGGATGCCGGTGCCAACAAGGATGAAGGCGCGGGCGATCAGGGCATCATGTTCGGTTATGCGACCGATGAAACCCCCGATCTGATGCCGGCCACGCTCTATTACAGCCACAAGATCCTCGAACGTATGGCCGCCGATCGCCATTCGGGGGCAGCACCGTTCCTCGAACCTGATGCCAAGAGCCAGGTCACCCTGCGTTACGAAGGCAGCCTGCCGGTGGCCGCCACCGCGGTGGTCGTTTCGACCCAGCACGCCCCGGGCTATGACGAAGGCGACAAGGAAGCCGAACTGCACGCCTATGTGAAGCGCGTGATCGCCGATGTGATCCCACCCGCATTGCTGCGCGAAACCGAATATCACATCAACCCCACCGGCAGCTTCGAAATCGGCGGTCCTGATGGCGATGCCGGGCTGACCGGCCGCAAAATCATCGTTGATACTTACGGCGGCGCGGCCCCGCATGGCGGCGGCGCGTTTTCTGGCAAGGATCCGACCAAGGTTGACCGTTCGGCCGCCTACATCACCCGTTACCTTGCCAAGAACATCGTTGCCGCGGGCCTCGCCACGCGCTGCACGATCCAGTTGGCCTATGCGATTGGCGTGTCGAAGCCGCTGTCGCTCTATGTCGACACCCACGAAACCGGCACCGTCGGCGATGACAAGATCGAAGCCGCGTTGATGCAGATCGGCAAGCTGGGTGGGCTGACCCCGCGCGCCATCCGCACCCATCTGGGCCTCAACCAGCCGATCTACCGCAAAACGGCGGCTTACGGGCACTTTGGCCGCAAGGCTGAAGGCAATCTGTTCCCGTGGGAGCGCACCGATCTGGTCGAAGACCTCAAGGCCGCGCTGGGGTAACCCGCCACGGCTGGCAGAAAACAAAAGGGCGGCCACTGGCCGCCCTTTTCCGTTGTGGGGACAACGCTGGATTACTGCCGATAATCGGCCGTGATCACCCCTGCGGCTGCGAGTTCCTGTTCATGGCTTACCTCGCGCCAATCTTCGGCCAAGGCCGCGGCTTCCCATTCCTGCATCGCCGGGTGGGCCAGCACGTGATCAACCCACGCCTGCCCGCCTCCTACATCCAGCCCATACGTGCGGATGCGATAGGCCACCGGGGCATAGAATGCATCGACCGCGCTGAATTCCGCCCCGGCCAGCCACGGCCCGCCGAATTGCACCAGCCCGGTTTCCAGAATTTCGCGCACCCGCGCCACGTTACGCCGCAAGCCCGCGCTCATCGGCTTGGGCGCCACCCGCACCCCGACGTTCATCGTGCAATCATTGCGCAGATGCCCAAATCCACCGTGCATTTCGGCCACTGCCGTTTGGGCAAACGCCCGCGCTTCGACCGCTTGCGGCCAGATCCCCGGATGGCGATCCGCAAGGTACAGCGTGATCCCCAGCGAATCCGGAATACGCCGCGCGCCATCGATCAGCAGCGGAACCTGTCCGGTGGGTGAAAACTTACGGAAATCGTCATAATTGTCGGGCTTAGTGAACGGTTCGAACCGGTCTTCAAAGCCGATACCCAGGGCCTTCATCAGCAACCACGGGCGCAGCGACCAGCTGGAATAGTTCCGATTGGCGGTGATCAGGGTGTATGTCATCACCCCTCCAGCATCGCGTTAAGGCCCAGCACGGCTTCGGCGAATTCCTCGCGGAAGTCCTGCACCACTTGCCGGCAACTGCGTTCGGCTTCGACCAGCCCGACGCCCTGCCCGACGAAATAGGACACCAGATCCTGCGCCTGCGCGTTGCCGTTGACCACCGCTTTTTCAATATGGGCAAAGCTGGGTTCGGACACCATGCCCATCAGCGGCATCGGCAAAGTGCCCGGGCTGTTCGCGCCATCCCATGCTTCGTGCCACGCGGTTTTCAGCTGGCGCGCGGGTTTGCCGGTGCGGGCCTTGGACCGGGTGGTATCGCGGCTGCGCGCGGCAATCATCTTCTGCCGGAACGTGGGGCTGGTTTCGGCCTCAGGCGTTGCCAGCCAGACCGAGCCGCACCACGCCCCTTTGGCCCCGGCCGCCATCATCGCCGCCATCTGGCCCCCGGTCATGATCCCGCCCGCGGCCAGCACCGGGATGTCCTGCCCAGCCGCCTTAAGCACGCGGACCACTTCGGGCACCAGCACCAGCGTGGATACTTCGCCGCAGTGCCCGCCGGCTTCGCCGCCTTGCGCCACGATGATGTCCACGCCCGCCGCAGCCTGCCGCAATGCGTGTTCCTTGGCGCCAACCAGCGCGGCCACGGGAATGCCCCGGCGCTTGCCTTCGGCAATCATCGCCGGCGGGGCGATGCCCAGCGCATTGGCGATCAGCTTGATCGGGTGGCGAAACGCCACTTCCATCAACCGCGCGCCATTTTCGGGGGTTATCCCCGCCCCTTCGCGGATGCGGGTGGCATCCGCCGGGGGAATTTTGACGCCATATTGTGCCAACAGATCGGCGGTGAACTGTTTGTGTTCATCGGAAATCGCCGCGGCGCGCTGGGCATTGCTGGTGAATTCGGTAACGCGGGCATCGACCGTTTCCGGCACCAGCACGTCCACGCCATAGGGCCGTCCATCGATGTGGGCGTCGATCCACGCCAGTTCTTCCTCGAACTGTTCAGGCGTGTACGCCGCCGCCCCAAACACGCCAAAACCGCCAGCCTTGCTGACCGCCACCACCACATCGCGGCAGTGGCTGAACGCAAATAGCGGAAATTCGCAACCGGTCATCCGGCACAGCACGTTGTCCATGATCCTCTCCTATTCAGGCGCGATCATGGACAGCGATTGGGGTTGCGGCAAGCCACCTTTAGGCGGCCACCGCCGCTTCAAACGATATAATGGGCCGTGGTGCGCGCCGCCAATTCATCCGCGGTGACGCCGGGCGCCAGTTCAACCAGCTTGAACGGCAATGCGTGATCCGGGCGCCTGAACACCGCCAGGTCGGTAATCAGCATGTCCACCACGTTACGGCCGGTCAGCGGCAAGGTGCATTCGGGGATGAACTTGGGGCTGCCATCCTTGGCGCAGTGTTCCATCACCACGATGATCTTTTTGACCCCGGCGACCAGGTCCATCGCCCCGCCCATGCCCTTGATCATCTTGCCGGGCACCATCCAGTTGGCGATATCGCCGCGTTCGGATACTTCCATCCCGCCCAGCACGGTCAGATCGATCTTGCCGCCGCGGATCATCGCGAAACTGGTGGCGCTATCGAAATAGGCCGAATGGGGCAGCTGGCTGATCGTCTGCTTGCCGGCGTTGATCAGATCGGCGTCCACGGCATCTTCGGTCGGGAACGGGCCGATCCCCAACATGCCGTTTTCGCTTTGCAGCGTCACCGTCATCCCTGCGGGAACGTGGTTGGCGACCAGCGTGGGTATCCCGATCCCCAGGTTCACATAGAACCCGTCCTGCAATTCCTGCGCGGCGCGGGCGGCCATCTGATCGCGGCTCCAACCCTTGGTCAGTCCATCATGCTTGGTCATCAGCCGACATCCGTGGTGCGAGTGGTGCG
>JBDKLL010000019.1:0-4866 GCA_039795595.1 Pseudomonadota bacterium | reverse complement strand
CTGGCGTGGCGGCGTCGGTCATGTCGCAAATTCCGTTTGCTATCATGGCGATGCGCCGCAATTCGGCGTCATCAGGCGTTACAGTCCAACCGCGGAGCCCTCAAACATCTCCGCAACACAGGATTTCCCCATTGCCGCACAGTGTGGCACGAATAAGGCCAACCATGACCAACCCCCGCGCCAATCCCCGGCCGATCAACCGGCAAAGCCTTGAAGACATGGCACTTGTTTACGTTGCGCGGTTCGCGACCAGCGCGGTCAAGCT
Source organism: Pseudomonadota bacterium (assembly GCA_039795595.1). Taxonomy (GTDB): domain Bacteria; phylum Pseudomonadota; class Alphaproteobacteria; order Sphingomonadales; family Sphingomonadaceae; genus Novosphingobium. The sequence continues at coordinate 4,601 of JBDKLL010000019.1, read as the reverse complement.
CGATGCTTACTTGCGGCGCAAGCTGCGTGAACGCGGCTGGGCCGGAGACGAGGAGCCACCGGTGGCCGCAATCGTGGCCCGGTTCGTGGCGGCGGGGTATATCGACGATGCCGCTTATGCTCGCGCCAAAACGGGCAGTTTGCTGCGCCGGGGCTATGGTGCACGGCGGATCGCACAGGCTTTGGGTGCAGCAGGGATTGCCGAAGATTTGCGCAGCGATGCGCGGGCCAGCGTGGCAGAGCAACGCCGCGCTGCGCTGGCCTTGGCCCGCAAGCGGGGATTTGGGCCGTTTGGGCGGACGCTGCCCGATCGGGCTCTGCGCGAACGACAAGTGGCGGCCATGTTGCGGGCCGGACATCCGCTGGACAGCGCCCGTAAATTGGTTGATGCGGCGGATCAGGATGCGGCGCTGGAATGGGCCGCCCAAGCTGACGAGGAAACCTGATGCGCCGCCCCCTGATGCCCCATCCATTGTCTGCCGCGCTGCTGCTGGCGCTGGCGGCCTGTTCGCCGACTGCGGGTGAAGCTGCTCCGGCCAAGCCCGCGGCTGAAATCCACGCGGTTTCAGGGCTGCGGGTGGTCCCGCTGGTCGTGACCCACGGTGCGCAGCGGTTCACTTTTCGGGTCGAAGTGGCCCGGACCGATCAGGAACAGGCCAAAGGGCTGATGTTTCGCAGCACGCTGGGCGCGGACGAAGGGATGATCTTCCCGATGATCCCCGCGCGTGATGCCAGTTTCTGGATGCGCAACACGCTGATCCCGCTGGATATCATCTTTGTTGGCCGGGACGGCCGGATCAGCAATATCGCGGCCAATGCCGTGCCGTATGATGAAACGCCACTTTCTTCGATCGGGCCGGTCAAGGCAGTGCTCGAATTGAATGGCGGCCGCGCGGCGGCATTGGGGATCACCGCTGGCGACAAGGTGGAATGGTCGCACTAGGCCCTTTCGCGCGGGCTGCATTTCGGCTAGGCGGCGCGCATGGGAATTCTCGGCAAGATCTTCACCTGGTGGGACGGCGCCACCATCGGCACCTTGTTCAACAGCGCGCTGACCGGCGAACTGGTTGGCAGCGATGCGCAAGGCAACAAGTATTACCGCGCCAAAAAACGGCGGGCCGCGGGGCAGCCGTTTGGCGGCAGCGAACGGCGCTGGGTGATCTACAATGGTGCCAATGATGCCAGCCGCGTTCCGGCGGAATGGCACGGTTGGCTGCACGGCAGCTTTGATGGCCTGCCTGAAAGCAACCTGCCGCCGCCCCGGATCTGGGAAGCCGATTACACCCCCAACGCCACCGGCACCCCGGCGGCGTATCGCCCGGCTGGCGCGCTGGAGCGCGGCGGCAAGCGTGCTGCGGCCACTGGCGATTACGAATCCTGGTCGCCCGATAGCTTGCCGGACGCCTGATTCGTGAAACCGGCGGCGGGCCTGTTGCTGGTTGCAGGGCTGGCGCCTGTGCTGTTGCTGGGCGCCTGCAAGCGTAGCGATGAATTGGCCGAAGCCACCGCCACCGATGTGCCTGCGGCGGTTGTCGGGCAAAACGGCGGCGCTGCTGCTATCGAAAGCCAGTTCGGAACGCCGGTGAAGGACCGGATCGCCACGATCGGCCTGCTCAACAAACGCAACAACCTGACGCAGGATTTGGTGATGAAGCCGGGGGAAGCCCGGCGCATTGGCAACGTGATCGTCAAACTGGCCACGTGCGAGCGCACCCTGCCATGGGAAAACCCGCAGGAAACCGGCGCGTTCGTGCAGCTGTTCGTTGAAGAGCGCGCCAGTGCCGATCAGCCGCTGGTCTGGCACAAGGCGTTTTCGGGCTGGCTGTTCAAGAATTCCCCATCGCTCAACGTTGTTGAGCACCCGGTCTATGATGTCTGGGTCAAGGATTGTGCGATGAAGTTCCCCGGCGAGGAAGAAAACCCCGCCGATTTCGCCGCCGCCAGCAGCGCCCCAAAACCGGCGGGCAGCGATGCGGCTGCGTCCCCGGAAGCGGCGTCATCGCCGGGCGTGGCCCCGCCTGCTCCTGCGGCAAAATCAACGGCTGCGCCAAAACCGTCGGTAGCCGCCAAGCCATCGGCTGGGGCAACCCCGAACTGAGCCGCGGCCAGCAGTTCGAGATAGCGTTCCTGTGACATTTCGATCGCGCCCAGCGAAGCAAGGTGCGGGGTCATGAATTGGCAATCAAGCAGCGTGGCCCCGGCTTGACGCAATGCCGCCACCAGCCAGGCCAGCGCCACCTTGGAGGCATCGGTTGCCCGGCTGAACATCGATTCGCCGCAGAACACGCGGTCAAAGCCCACACCGTAAAGCCCGCCCACCAGATCCCCGGCCGCCGGATCGCCGCGCCAGCATTCGATCGAATGGGCATGGCCCAGCGCGTGTAGCATCCGGTAGCTTTCGCGGATGCGGCCGCTGATCCAGGTATCGGCACTGTCTCGGCGCGGGGCGGCGCAGGCGTCGATTACCGCGGTAAATGCGGCGTTGCAGGTGACGCTGAAACGCCCGGATTTGAGGGTTTTGGCCAGTGATCGCGAACAGCGGAAACCATCCAGCGGAAGGATCGCCCGATCCCGCGGTTCCACCCAGAATACTTCGGGATCATCGCGCGCATCGGCCATTGGGAAGATGCCGTGGCGATAGGCCTGCAAAAGCAGCCGCGGATCGATCGCTTGCGATGGTGGCCCGGCAGACGGGCAAGGGGCGGACGGGGTTTGCACGGGTTTTCTTTTATGGACCTTTGCAGATCGCTTGTCATCTGCCGGCCAAGCCTGTAGGGGCCGGTCCGCCCGCAGGAGTGTAGCTCAGTTGGTAGAGCATCGGTCTCCAAAACCGAGGGCCGCGGGTTCGAATCCTGCCACTCCTGCCAGCTTGCCGTGGCGCAAGCCTTGGGCTTTAATCTCCCCGCCCCCCCTGAACCCGCAACCTGAAGAACGCGTCCATGTCGGCTGAACCTCCATTCGAGCAGTTCAACACGCGGGGCCGGATGGTTGCCCGGTGGCTGGCGGGCGAACCATCCGGCCGCGAAGGCTGGGGGCTGGGCGTGGCCTTGGCCTTGCTTGCTTGCTTGCCCGTGGTGCTGGCGGCTTATCCGCAGATGGTCGATTATCCGGCGCATATGGCGCGGTATCACGTGATGCTGGCCCGCGATCACAGCCCGTTTCTGGAACGGTATTACGGGTTCGAATGGCGCTGGATGGGCAATCTTGGCGCGGATATGCTGATCCGGCCGCTGGCGGCGATTTTTCCGCTTGAAGTGGCGGGCCGGATCATTGCCGGGCTGATTCCGCCGCTGACCGGGTTGGGGATTCTATGCGCTGAATGGACCGTGCGGCGGCGAATCGGCATCGGTTCGATGCTGGCTTTCGCGTTCATCTGGTCGCCGGCGATGCTGCTGGGGTTCCTGAATTTCGGGATCAGTCTGGCGCTGGCGCTGCTTGCATTCGCGCTGTGGGTGCGGATGGAAGGCAACCGTTGGCGGCCGTGGATCTTTATGCCGATCAGCGCGCTGATTTATCTGTGCCACGTATCGGGCTGGGGTACGCTGGGCGTGCTGGTGTTCGGATACGAATGGCAGCGCCACAAGGGGCTGGATGCATTCTTCCGGCCGATGCCGCTGGCGGTGCCGATGATCGGCTTGCTGGCATTCGGCGGCTCGCGGCAACTGGCTTCGTATGGCACCCACCCGGATATTTACAAATGGTCGATCTGGAAGCAGGCGATGCGCGGATCGCTGCAATGGCTGGACTATGGCAGCCTGTGGCTGATCGCGGCGATCCTGCTGGGCAGCCTTGCCTATCGCCGGCTCGATGGCCGGTTGGGCTGGGCCGCAGGAATCATGCTGCTGCTGTCGCTGATCCTGCCGCGGCATATCTTTGGCGGCGATCTGGTGGATGCGCGGATGATATCCACCGGGTTGCTGGTCGGGTGCCTGGCGCTGAACTGGCGTGCGCCGCGCTGGGTGCTGCTGCTGGCACCGCTGCTGTTTCTGGGCCGGCTTGCGGTGACGACCGACGAATGGGTTCGGGAATCTAGCCATACGGCTGAATTGCTGACCGCGCTGGACCATCTGCCCCAAGGCGCGCGCGTGGCCAGCCTGGTGGTAACCGAGCGGCGCAGCTGGGGCTATAACACGCAGGAGCACGTTGGCGCGTGGTCGGTGGTGCGGCTCGATGCGCTTAACAATTCGAACTTCGCCTTGCCCAAGGTCCATATGATGACCCTGCGCGAAGGCGGCCCGCGGTTTATCGATCCCTATCACCGCCTGCTGCATCGCCGGGGGGCGCCGATCGACCTGACGGATTATGTCCCGGCGCGTTCGGCGGACTGGTTCTGGTACATCGGCCGGCAAGCGCCGGTGGCCTTGCCCACGGGCTTCGTGGTTACCGCGCGCGGCGATGGTTGGCTGCTGGCACGGCTTGCAAATCCGCCCCACGATAGCTAAGTGCGGCAGTGTCTTCCGTACATGGAGAACAACTGCCCCTCCCGGACGCGCCGCTTGGCCGCCGGGAGCGGCGCTGTTCCCGTCAGGCGTAAGGCAGGCGATTTAACCCTTTGAGGCGAGTGAGCGCGACAGCCATGGCCAAGTTCAATCCCGGCGAATT
>JBDKLL010000018.1:0-13381 GCA_039795595.1 Pseudomonadota bacterium | reverse complement strand
TTCGCGCCCGGCTTCATAACCGCGCCAGCGGGGGAAGCCCCAATCATTGGTTCGTTTCGCGCGGCTCATGGCGCGGCGATAAGCGCAACCACCGGGGCGGCGCAAGTCCCTGTTTGCGTTGTAACCGCGGGGCGCGTGGCGGCTGCGGTGGGCTGAAATTTCCGGGTCAGGATACGCCAAGGGCGGGACCATGCCCGCCCTTGGTTGCTGGCTGCAAACCGCGCGCGATGGCGCGGCTTGGCAATCAATCGATCGTGATGGTCACCGCGCGGCGGTTTTTCGCCCACGATGCTTCATCCGAACCAAGCGCGATCGGCCGGTCCTTGCCATAGGTTACCGTGGCCAGTCGCGCGGCATCGATGCCCAGGCTGACCAGATAGTTCTTGGCTGCATTGGCGCGACGTTCGCCCAGCGCCAGGTTGTATTCGCGGGTGCCGCGTTCGTCGCAGTGGCCTTCGATCGTGGCGCGCTTAGCCGGGTACTTGGCCAGCCATGCGGCCTGGGCCTGCAGTGCGGTTTGATCGGCAGCATCGATGTTCGACTTGTCGGTATCGAAATAGATCGTGTCCTGACCCATCATCTGCGCCAGGAAATCGGCCTGGCTGCCGGCGGCCGGACCTTGCGGCACGGGCTGGCTGACGGTTTCGGTGGTGGCCGGGCCGGGATCGGGCGGCAGCTGCTTGGGAGCCTTGGTGGCGCAGCCGGCAAGCGCAAGGCTGCCAGCCACGATCAGGGCGATCGGCGTGATGCTGGACGTATGGCGCATGGGTATCTCCTTTATATGCGAATGGTTTCGGGCAAGGACGAACCAGAGTCAACCGGTTGGCCTTGCGGTCAGGGGCGCAGCGGCCCCCACGCCGGGTCCGAACCATCAACTGGGGTATCGAGCTTGCGTTCGTTGCGGCCGGTCAGGTCAACCTGCCACACCCCGGTCTTGCCGCTGGTCCCGGCGGTGGTGCGGAAAAACTGGATGACCCGGCCATTCGGAGCCCAGGTCGGGGCTTCATCCTGCCAACTGTCGGTCAGGTAGTGCATCGATCCGCCCGATGGGTCCATCACCGCGATCCGGAAGTTGCCGGCAATGTGGGTGAAGGCGATCTGATCGCCGCGCGGGCTCCATTCCGGGGTGGCCGCGCGGCCGCCGAAAAAGCTGATCCGCTGCTGGGTGGAACCGTCCGAGTTCATCACGTAGATCTGCTGGCTGCCCGAACGATCGCTTTCAAACACGATCCGGTTGCCATCAGGCGAAAAGCTGCCGCCGATGTCGATCCCGGGTGAATCGGTCAGCTTGACCGCGGTGCCGCCCGCGGACGGCATCTTGTAGATGTCGGTGTTGCCGCCGATAGCCATCGAATAAAGGATCCACTTGCCATCGGGTGACCAGCGCGGCGCGAACAGCGGATTGTTCGATTGCAGCAGCAGGCGCTGGGTGCCGCTGGCCAGATCGTAGATGTAGATCCGCGGGCTGGCGTTATAATAGCTGAGATAGAGGATCGATTTGTAATCCGGCGAATAGCGCGGGGTCATCGCGGTCGATTGGCCGGTGGTCAGGAAACGGTGGTTGGCACCGTCCGAATCCATGATCGCGAGCCGCTTGATCCGGCGATCTTTGGGGCCGGTTTCGGCGATATAGGCGATCTTGCTGTCGAAGAACGGGTTTTCGCCCGATAGCCGGGCATAGACCATGTCGGCGCACTTGTGCGCGGCGCGGCGCCATTCGCCCGGTGCCACCGTCCACCCCGCCTTGCCAAGCTGCTGGCCCAGCGCAACGTCATAAAGATAACAGCCCACGGTAACATTGCCGCCGGTTTCGGCCCGAACATAACCCTGCACCAGCATATCGGCCTGTTTGCCGCGCCAGGTGCCGTAATCGGGCGCTTGCACTTGCGGCAGGATGGGGCGCGGCAGGTTGGCGGGGCCGGTTGGCTTGAACAGGCCGTTGTTCTGCAGGTCGGCAGTGATAATTTGCGCCAGGCTGAAGCCGAGTTGTGCAGTCGTCCCGGCGCTGGTCTGTGTTGCCACATCGGCGTTGGTGGCAAAGGCTGGGATGGCGATGCCAAGGTTCTGCCAATCACTGTCGTCCGATACCGTGACGTCGATCCCCGGGCCTTCGCCGGGCGCGGGCGTGGAGGTTGGCGCGGGTTGGGCAGCCGGCGTGGCAGGCTGGGTCTGGGCCAGCGCGCTGCCGATAAAGGCGGTGCCAAGCAGCACCGATGCCAATAGGGCTGAAGTGATCGTGAGGCGGGGCCGCGTCATGGATGCCATCCTTATTGCGAAAGTTTCTTGTCGAAGGCCGATGTGACCGTTTGCCAGTAGGGATACAGATCCGGCGGCAGGATGAACGGCTGCGCCAGTTTGATCGCGCGCACGGCCTGTTCGAAGTGGCGGCGGGCCTGCGCGGTGTTGGCGGGGGTCAGCCCGGTCTGGCTGACGATGGCCGGTTCGCCCACCAACCGCCCATTGCTGTCGAGCCGGAACCGCACCACCGTTACCAGTTTTTCGGCATCGATCCCCTGCGGGGCGACCCAGCGCGGCTTGATCTGGCGCATGATCGCGGCGCGCAGGGCGCTTTGCTGCTGTGGGCTGAACACCACGGCGGGCGGTAGTGGTGCAGGGGCTTTGCCCTGCGCGCCGGGGACGCCTTTGGCAAAGGCTTGATCAAAGCTGGATGCACCGGCTTTGGTGGGTGGCTTGGCTGCAGTTTTGGCGGCTGCGGCGGGGGCCTTGGGCGCAGGCTGTGCGGGCTTGGCGGGGGCGGCCACTGGGGTTTTGGCCGCGGCCGTTGGTTTGACGGGTGCTGGGCTGGGTTTGATCGGCGCGGTTTGGCTGGCCGGTTGGACGCTGGGTGCAGGTTCACCCAATTCCGGGCCTTGATCGGGGGCAGGTTCAGGGGCGGGCGGCGTGGGGTTTGGTGCGCCCGCTATCAGCCCGATCTGGTCGCTCAGCGTCACGGTCATCCGTTCGGGCGGCAGCGGCGGCGGCGCAGGGCGCTGCCATGCCAGCCACGCAAACAGCACAGCGTGCGCGATCAGCGCGGTGCCAAGGCCGATGCGTTCTTCGATACGGAAGGTGGGAGCGGGCATTGCAGCGGGTTAAGGCGTTGCAACTGAACCGCTGCTTACCGGCGCGGGGCTACCCGCCGCATTGGTAACCAGCGCAATCGAATTGAACCCGGCGTGGTTGAGTTCGCCCATCACCGCGATGACTTGGCCATAACCCAGCCCACGATCGGCCCGCAGGGTCACTTGCGGCGGTTTGCCATCAGCGCCGCGGGGCAGCGCGGCCAATCGATCGCCCAGCGTGCCGGGTGCCACTTCGCCCTGATCGATATAGACCCGGCCATCGGCAGTGATCGAAATGTCGACCGGCTGCGGCGGCTGTTCCAGCGGGTTGGCATTGCTATCGGGCAGTTCAACCGGGACCCCGGCATTCAGCAGCGGGGCGGTGACCATGAAGATGATCAGCAGCACCAACATCACGTCGACCAGCGGGGTGACGTTGATTTCCGCCATTGGCGCACGGCCGCGCCGCTGCTTGCCCTTGCGGGCGGTGCCCATCGCCATCTTACTGCACTTCCAGTTCGCGGCTGAGGCTGGCGTGGAAGCGATCGGCAAAACGCTGCAACCGGGCTTCAAGCTGATCGACCCGGTGCGAAAAACGGTTGTAGGCAATGACCGCGGGGATCGCCGCAAACAGCCCGATGGCCGTGGCGAACAGGGCTTCGGAAATCCCCGGCGCGACCACGGCCAGCGACGAGTTCTGCTGTTGCCCGATCTGGAAGAAGCTGTTCATGATCCCCCAGACCGTTCCGAACAGCCCGACGAACGGGGCCACCGAACCCACCGTGGCCAGAAAGTTCAGGCGTTCGGCCAGACGTTCGCTTTCCAGCGACACGGCCGTATCCATGACCGCGGCCAGCCGCTGGCGGGTGCCTTCGCGGTCGGGGGCCTTGAGCGCGGTCGAACGGCGCCATTCGCTGATTCCGGCGTTGACCACTTTGGCCGAAGGAACATCGGATTTGCCGTGTTCGGCCTGGAATGCGTCAAGATCATCGGCCTTCCAGAAATCGCGTTCATAGGCATCGCAGCGCTTGGTCGTGCGGGCATAGCGCAGGCTGAACGAGACGATGATCGTCCAGACCCAGACACTGGCCAGTACCAGCCCGCCCATCACCACTTGCACCACGATATCGGCATCGAGGAACAGTTTGACCGGGTTGAGGTGGCGCGGCGCATCGGCTGCTGCGGCAAGAACGTGCAGAACGGTCATGGGCTTCCTTCGGCAAGGGCAGGATTGGGGCTAGGGATCAGGATGTCGGCGAACGCGGCGCGCCACGGTGCGGGCATTCGCCGCGGCCGGCCATCGGGGGCGACAAAGCCGACTCGGAACGTGGCTTCGGATAGCAGCAGGCCGTCTTCGCGGAATGCCTTCTGGTGCATCCGGCAGCTGGCCGCACCCAGTTCGGTGCAGGTGGTTTCGATCAGCACGCCATCGTCCAGCCGAGCCGGGGCAAGATAGCGGATCGACAGATCGGCCACCGCGAACGCGCCTTCGCCGGCTTCGTTGACCGCGCGCTGATCGATCCCCAGCAGGCGGACGAAATCAGATCGCGCCCGTTCAAACCAACGCAAGTAGTTGGCGTGATAGACCACCCCTGAAAGGTCGGTGTCCTCGAAATAGGCGCGCACGGCAAAGCGATGGAGCGTGCCATCGATGTGGCCGGACGGAGGAGCAGGAAACGACGTCATGCAAAGGGCGGTTTAGCCGCCCCGCGACTCGCAGGGCAAGCGTGTTCTCAGTCGATCCGTGCCAGCATCGGGCCCAGCGGACGTCCGGCAAACACGTGAACGTGCAGGTGCGGCACTTCCTGATGGCCGTGCTGCCCGATATTGGCGAGCAGGCGATAGCCCGGTTCGACCAGCCCGGCTTCGCGGGCTACGGCCCCTACCGCGCGCACGAACCCGGCGATTTCCTCGGCCGGGGCGGTGGCGGAAAAATCATCCCAGCTGACGTAACGCCCCTTGGGGATCACCAGCACGTGCAGCGGGGCCTGCGGGTTGATATCGTGAAATGCCAATGCCCAATCGTCTTCATAGACCTTCTTGCACGGAATTTCGCCGCGCAGGATCTTCGCGAAGATGTTCTGGTCGTCATACGGCAGGCGAGGGTCGATCGGCATTATTGGCTCCGGCTGGCTTTTTCGGCAATCCCGCTGGTGCCGTCGCGGCGATCAAGTTCGGCCAGAACGTCAGCGAGCGCCACGCCTTTGGCATCGAGCAGGACCAACAGGTGGAACAGCGTGTCAGCGGCTTCGCCAATCAGGTCTTCACGGCTGCCGGTTAGCGCGGCGATCACCGTTTCAACCGCTTCTTCACCCAATTTCTGGGCGATTACCGGCACACCGCGGGCGTTCAGTTTGGCCACCCAGCTGGTTGCCGGATCGGCATTGCGGCGTGCTGCGATCGTGGCGGCAAGGCGGGAAAGGGTATCGGATCCGTCCATACCCGCAGGCAATGCGGCGCGGCGCGGCGCGGGTCAAGCGGTGATGCGCTGCCGCGTTACCCGCGGGCCGGCAATCCGGCGGCGCGCAAGGCGGCATGGGCCTGGGCAATGGTATATTTGCCGAAATGGAAGATCGATGCGGCCAGCACCGCGCTGGCATGGCCATGGGTTACCCCTTCGACCAGATGGTCAAGCGTGCCCACCCCGCCGCTGGCCACCACTGGCACGGTCACCGCATCGGCGATCGTGCGGGTCAATTCCAGATCATAGCCAGCCTGCGTGCCATCCCCGTCCATCGACGTGACCAGCAATTCGCCCGCGCCCAGTTCGGCGAGCCGGATGGCGTGTTCGACCGCGTCGATCCCGGTGGCCTTGCGCCCGCCGTGGGTGAAAATTTCCCAGTTGCCGCGCGGGGTGCGCCGGGCATCGACCGAAGCGACGATGCATTGGCTGCCCATCTTTTCGGCGATGTCCGAAACCACTTCGGGCCGGGTGACGGCGGCGGAATTGACCGCGACCTTGTCCGCGCCGGCCAGCAACAGCGCGCGGGCATCGTTCACCGTGCGCACCCCGCCGCCCACCGTCAGCGGCATGAAGCATACTTCAGCGGTGCGCCGCACCACATCAAGCAGCGTGCCGCGGCCTTCATGGCTGGCCGAAATGTCGAGAAAGCACAGTTCGTCAGCACCAGCCGCATCGTACGCGCGGGCCTGCTCCACCGGATCGCCAGCATCCTTGAGGTCGACGAAGTTGACGCCTTTGACCACGCGCCCATCGCGGACATCGAGGCAGGGGATAACGCGAACACGGACGGTCATCGCCTTACGCCCGCTCGGCGATGGCGATCGCCGCCGCCAGATCGAGACGGCCTTCGAACAGCGCTCGGCCGGTAATCACCCCTTCGATCCCATCGCCGGCGTGCAGCGCGAGCACGTGGATATCGTCGATCCCCTTGACCCCGCCCGAAGCGATCACCGGAATGCTGACCCGGCGGGCCAAATCAACCGTAGCATCGATGTTGACGCCTTTTAGCAGGCCGTCGCGGCCAATGTCGGTGAACAGCAGGCTGGCCACGCCAGCGTCTTCGAACCGGCGCGCCAGATCGGTTACCGGCACATCAGATACGGCGGCCCAGCCTTCGGTGGCAACCATTCCGTCCTTGGCATCAACCGCCACTACGATCCCACCGGGAAATTCGCGGGCCATGTCCTTCACGAATTCCGGGTCTTTCAATGCGGCGGTGCCCATCACCACCCGGCTGACCCCGAGATCGAACCAGCCGGTCACGGCTTCACGGGTGCGGATTCCGCCGCCAAGTTGGACGTGACCGGGAAACGCAGCGAGGATGCTTTCCACCGCATCGCGGTTTTCCGCGCGGCCGGCAAACGATCCATCCAGATCGACGACGTGGAGGTATTGCGATCCGGCTTCGGCAAACAGCATCGCCTGCGCGGCCGGGTTATCGCCATAAACGGTGGCCCGGTCCATATCGCCTTCGGCCAGCCGCACCACTTGCCCGCCTTTGAGGTCGATTGCGGGGAACACGATCATGTCAGGGCTTCCAATCGAGGAACCGGGCCAGCAGCGACAGGCCATAGGCCTGGCTCTTTTCCGGGTGGAATTGCACGCCCACGATATTGTCGCGGGCAATGGCGGCAACCAGCCCGCCGCCGTGATCGGTCATCGCGGCGACATGGTGGCCATCGGCGGGGACGAAATGGTATGAATGGAGAAAGTATGCCTCACCCGCTTCGACCAGCGGTGCGTGCGGTGCGGGGATCACATCGTTCCAGCCCATGTGGGGGATCTTGATCGCCGGGTCGGTACGGTCGATCAGGCGCACTTCGCCATCGATCCAGCCCAGCCCTTGCGTGGTGCCATGTTCGACCCCGTGGGTGGCGAGCAGTTGCATCCCCACGCAAATCCCTAGAAACGGTGCGCCGCCCACCAACACGCGTTCGGCCAGCGCGGCTTCCATCTGCGGGATCGCCCGCAAACCTTGGGCGCAGGCGCGAAAACTGCCCACCCCCGGCAGCACGATCCGGTCTGCGGCGCGGACCACATCGGGGTCGGCGGTGATCGCCACGGTTTCAGCCCCGGCGGCCTTCAGCGCGTTGGCAACCGAATGCAGGTTGCCCGCGCCGTAATCGATCAGGGCCAGAACTTCAGCCAAGGGGTGCCTCAGCCACCGAGTTGGCCCTTGGTGCTGGGCACTGCGCCGTGCTTGCGCGGGTCAAGTTCCACCGCGGTGCGCATCGCCCGGGCAAAGCCTTTGAAGATGCCTTCGCAAATGTGGTGGTTGTTGGTGCCATACAGCAGTTCGATGTGCAGGGTGATGCCCACCGCCTGCGCGATCGATTGGAACCAGTGTTCGAACAGTTCGGTATCCATTTCACCCAGTCGCTCCTGAGTGAAGCGGGCGTTCCACACCAGCCACGGCCGCCCGGAAATATCCAGTACGACCCGGCTCAGCGCTTCGTCCATCGCCGAATGCGCTTCGCCATAGCGGCCGATCCCGCCCTTGTCGCCCAGCGCCTGGGCAATCGCCTGACCGATCGCGATCGCGCTGTCTTCGGTGGTGTGGTGCTGATCGACGTGGAGATCGCCCGCCACCTTGCAGGTGATGTCGATCAGCGAATGCCGGCTGAACTGTTCGATCATGTGATCGAGAAAACCGATCCCGGTTGAAACGTCATACGCCCCGGTCCCGTCGAGGTTCACTTCGACGAGAATGTCGGTTTCGTGGGTCTTGCGGGCGACCTTGCCAACCCGGCCTGTTGAGGTTTCGCGCATGGCTTTGGGCCTATACGCCCGAATCGCGCGGGTGCAATCCTTTTACCCTTTACCCGCTGGTTACCCCCTTGACCCCGGGCAGCCGCGTCGCCACTTGTCCCTGCATGACCGACGATACGCCAGACAGCCTGATCCCTTATGACGAAATCGTGCAGGAAGCCCTGCGCGCAGTGGTGGGGCGGGTGCTGGGACAGGTCGAAGCCGGTGGGGGAATGCTGCCGGGCGATCACCATTTCTACATCACCTTCAAGACCCAGGCCCCCGGCGTCGATATCCCGCGCCAGCTGAGCGAGCGGTTCCCCGATGAAATGACGATCGTGCTGCAAAACAAGTTCTGGGACCTGGTGGTTGCACCCGATCACTTCTCGGTCGGGCTGTCGTTCAATCAGGTGCCAAGCAAGCTGGTGATCCCGTTTTCGGCCATCACGGCGTTTGTCGATCCGGCAGTTGATTTCGGGCTGCAGTTCCAGGCGATGGACAACGATCTGGTGGGTGAAGCCTGTGATCCAGCCGAAGCAGAACTGGCGAGCGATGCCACGCCCCGCGCCGATGATGGTTCGAACGTTGTCACTGTGGACTTTGGCCGGAAAAAATAATGGCCGACAATCGCATCCTGGCTGAAATCATGCGGTCGGGGGGTAATCGCCTGCTCAACCGCGCGATCGACAAGGTGCTGCCGGTTACCGTCGCCGCGGAAAGTGGCGCGGCAGATGTCCCCGCGAAAAAAACCATGCTGGGCCGAATTGCCGGTGCGGCGGCGCTACGCCTCGCGACGCGATCGGTGCCCGGCGCGATCGTGATTGGCGGTTCGCTGATTGCCAAGCGGCTTTACGAACAACGCCATGCCAAGCGCGCTGCGGGAAAAGACTCGGCCCAGACTTGATTTGCAGGGCATCCTTGCGCGATTGTGGCGCATGGCAAATACCCCAGATACCCTTCAGCGCCGTGGCCTGATGTTCATCCTGTCCTCGCCATCCGGCGCGGGCAAAACCACGATCGCGCGGCGGTTGTTGGCCCATGACGGGGAAATCCGGATGTCGGTTTCGGTCACCACCCGGCCGATGCGGCCCGGCGAAGTGGATGGCAAGGATTACATCTTCGTCGATCAGGCGCGGTTTGATGCGATGGCCGAAGCAGGGGATTTCCTCGAATGGGCCACGGTGTTCGGCCATTCCTACGGCACGCCCAAGGCGCAAGTGAAAGCCGGGATCCGCGAAGGGCAGGATTTCCTGTTCGATATCGATTGGCAGGGCACCCAGCAGCTTTACCAGAAGATGGAAACCGATGTGGTGCGCGTCTTCCTGCTGCCGCCCAGTATCGATGAACTGCGCCGCCGGTTGACCGGGCGCGGCACCGATAGCGCCGATGTGATCCAATCGCGCATGGACCGCGCCCGCGCCGAAATCAGCCACTGGGACGGCTATGACTATGTCGTGGTCAACGACGATATCGAAGCCTGCTTTGCCAAGGTTACTGAAATCCTCGCCGCGGAACGGATGAAGCGGGCCCGCCAGACCGGGCTGATCGGGTTTGTCCGCGGGTTGATGGCGGACTGATCGGTGCGCCGGTTGCTGCGCCTTGCGGGCTGGTTGACCCTGCTCGGACTGGGGCTGCTCGGCTATGGCCTGATCGCAGCCACATCGCAGCCGGTTGAGCGGCAGGTGGAAATCGCCGCACCCGGGCTTCCTGCTGGCGGTCCGCCGTTCCGGGTTGCGCTCTTATCCGATATCCATTTCGGCAACCGCGCAATGCAGCGCGCGCGGCTTGATGCGATCGTGGCGGCAGTTAACGCCGCCAAGCCTGATCTGGTGGTGATCGCGGGCGATTTCGTTAATGGCCGTGCGGGCCGGATCGAAACCAACCCGGCTGATCTGATTGCGCCGCTGGCCAAGTTGCGCGCGCCGCATGGCGTTATTGCCACATTGGGCAACCACGATCACTGGACCGACCCGGCGCGAATCCGTGGGGCGCTGACCCAAGCCGGGATTACTGTGTTGGCCAATCAGGCAGCGCAGCGTGGGCCACTGGTGATCCTTGGGCTGGATGATGCGCATACCCACCACGATGATATCGCGGCGACATTGGTATCGGCCAAGGGCATGGCAGGGCTGCCGGTGGTGGTTACCCATTCGCCCGATCTGGCCTCGCGGCTGCCGGCAACAGTGGGGCAGGTGCTGGCCGGGCACACCCATTGCGGACAAGTGGTGTTGCCGCTGATCGGTTCGCTTGCGCCGCTGGTGGGCCGCCACGTTTATAACACGCATTACACCTGCGGGGTCATTCGCGATCCCGGGCGTACGGTGGTGATAACGGGTGGACTGGGTTCGGGCAGCGTGCCCGTGCGGATCGGCGCTGCGCCAGATTGGTGGCTGGTGACGTTCCGCGCGCCCTAGCGTTTGCGTTGGCGCTTAGGGCCGCCCGGCCCGCGGCGCGGTTACTTTTGCCACCAGCACTTTGCCCTTGGGCGCTTTCGCCGCCTCGGTTGCATCCGAACTGGGTGCGACCAGCATGAACAAGTGCCGCCCTTCCGGGCCGCCAAGCATACAAGCGTAGCAGGGCAGATCGCCAGTCTCGATTACCTTCAGCACCGCGCCGCCCGCGCCGATGCGGACACATTCCGGAGCCAGCGGGTTGGCGATCCACACTGCGCCTTCGGCATCAAGGCAGATCCCGTCTGGCACGCGGGGCCAGGTGGGGGCCCATTCGCGCCGGTTCGCCAAAGTTCCATCAGCGCCGATGTCGAACGCGGTCAGGCAGCCGCCCAGCGTTTCGCCAATGATCAATGTCTGCCCATCAGGCGTGATGACCATCCCATTGGGAAAGCTGAACCGTTCGCCCGGCGCGGCATCGCTGACGGTGCCATCGGGCTGGACCAGCGCAAGGCACGTGCGCGGGTGATCGGCGATCACGCTTTCCGCCCCGCGCGCATGAATTTCGGCATCCAGATCGAACCCGAAATTGCCGACATAGGCGCGGCCTTTCCCATCGACGACCATATCGTTGCACAGGAACGCCGAATGATCGGCCAGATCGGCGTGGCATTCAAACCGCCCATCGGGCCAGCGCCGCCACACTTGGCGCAGTTCCATCCGCACCACCAGCAGCGAGCCATCGGGCATCCAGCCAAGGCCGGAAGGGCGACCTTCCAGTTCCAGTTCGGTGCGCAGGTTCCCAGCCAGATCGACCGAACAGACCCGGTGGGCATAGAAATCGGAAAACCACAGGCGGCCATCATGCCAGCGCGGCCCTTCGCCGAAATAGATGCCTTCGACGAGGGTGGATGCCGCGCTGGCCATGGGGTTAGTGTCCTTCGCCCGATGGATCCTGGAAGCTTTCGGGAATCCACGCGTTGACGATCCCGCCATCGATCGGGATCGTGGTGCCCACCACGTAATCGCCCGCGCGGCTGGCCAGATAGATCGCCCCACCGGCGATATCCTCGGCCACGCCCACGCGCTTGTACGGGATGCCCTTGGCGCTGCCTTCGGGGTTCTTGGCAGCCGCCTTGTTCATTTCGCTGGGATAGGCCCCCGGCGCGATGCAGCTGACCACGATGTTGTCCTTGATCAGGCGCGCGGCCATGCGCTTGGTCAGGTGGATCACCGCGGCTTTCGAGGCCTGATAGGAATAGGTTTCCCACGGGTTGGGGCGCAGCCCGTCGATCGAGGCGATGTTGATCACTTTGGCCGGGCGATCGAACTTGGCGGCCGCCATCAGGAGCGGGTGCAGCTTTTGGGTGAGGAAGAACAACGCCTTGACGTTGAGGTCCATCACCTTGTCCCAGCCCACTTCGGGGAACTGCTCAAATTCGGTGCCCCACGCCGCACCGGCGTTGTTGACCAGCACATCCAACCGCGTTTCGCGCTTGGCGAGTTCAGCCGCCAGTTGCTCCACCCCGTCCATCTGGCTGATATCGCCGGCCAAGCCGATGACTTTGCCCGGGTAGTGGGCCTCGAATTCGGCCACGGTTTCATCCAGCTGGGCTTTCTTGCGGGCGGTGATGTACACGCGTTCGCACCCGGCGGCGAGATAGCCTTCGAGCAGCATCTTGCCGATCCCGCGCGATCCGCCAGTGATCAGGGCCACTTTGCCTTCAAGGCTGAACAGTTTGCTAAAATCGAACGCCATTTGCCTGCTCCTTAGTAGCCGCTCAGCTGTGCCACGCGATCAGCGTGGTAGTACATGTCGCCCATGAATTCGGACAACGCCCGGTCGCGCTTCATGTAGAGGCCGATGTCGTATTCGTCGGTCATCCCGATCCCGCCGTGCATCTGCACGCCTTCCTTGACTGCGAGGCTGGCGGCTTTGCCGGCCTTGGCCTTGGCGACCGAAACCATCAGGTCGGCCTTTTCGCTGCCAGCATCGAGCAGTTGCTGCGCCTTGATCACTGCGGCGCGGGCAATCTCGATTTCGGAATAGAGGTGCGCGGCGCGGTGTTGCAGTGCCTGAAATTCCCCGATCAGCTTGCCGAACTGCTTGCGCTGCTTGAGGTAGGTGGTGGTCATATCGAACGAACCGCCGGCCACGCCGACGCATTCCGCCGCCGCGCCGATCCGTCCGGCGGCCAGCACCTTGTTCAGCAATTCGCGCCCGCCATCGACTTCGCCGATCACCGCATCGGCATCGAGCTGGACGTTGTCGAGCTTGACGTGGGTGGCCATCGAACTGTCGACCAGCCGGACCGCATCTTGCGACAGACCCGCGGCGTCCTTGGGGACCGCGAACAGGGTGATGCCGGCATCGTCATCATCGTCGCCCGAAGTGCGCGCGGCCACCACCAGCATATCGGCCGATCCGCCGTGCACAACAAAGGCTTTGCTGCCGGTAAGGCTGAAACCATTGCCGGCCCGAACCGCGCGGGTCTTGATCCGTTCCGGGCGGTGTTTCGCGCCTTCATCGATCGCCACGGCAAACACGCTGTCGCCGGACAGCAGGCCGGGCAAATACCGGCCCTTCAGTTCGGCGCTGGCCGCGCCCAGTGCGGTGGCGGCCATGACCGAGCTGGTCAGGAACGGCGAGGGGGTAAGGTTGCGGCCGATTTCTTCGAGCACGATCCCGGCTTCGACATGGCCCATGCCCAGCCCGC
>JBDKLL010000017.1:0-10150 GCA_039795595.1 Pseudomonadota bacterium | reverse complement strand
TCCGCGGCGGGCATCGCCATCAGGCTTCGCCCATCAGCGCGCGCTTGGCTTCGATCGCCTTGTCGGCCATCGCCGCGCGAACATCGGCTTCGCTGACATCGACCCCGGCCGAAACCAGATCACCCAGCAGCTTGCGGACCACGTCTTCATCGCCGGCTTCTTCGAAATCGGCCTGAACCACGCTTTTGGCATAAGCTTCGGCTTCAACCGCCGAAAGGTTCATGCGCTCTGCCGCCCATTGGCCCAGCAAGCGATTGCGGCGGGCGTGGATGCGAAAGTGCATTTCCTCGTCGTGCGCGAACTTGGCTTCTTCGGCGCGTTCGCGGTCTTTGAAATCGGTCATGATAGCCTCATGGAATTGGGGAAAGGGTAGATGGCAATGGCCCGAGCGTTAACCTGCCGGCTTGGCCGCCGGTGGGGCCTGATAGGTTTCGTGGCAGCCCTTGCATGCGGTGCCGGTTGCGGCAAGCGCCGCGGCGAAGGCGGGCTGATCATCGGCCGCGATCGCCGCCACGAGCGCCTTGGTGGCATCGGCAAACGCCGCGTTCTTGGCTGCGAAATCGGCCTGGTTGGTCCACACTTCAGCGCGCGCGCGGCTGGGCGCGGTGCGGGTGTTATCGGCGAATAGCCCCGGCATCGCTTGCGCCCACTTGGTCAACCCGTTGGCGGCGAAGCCAAGGCTTTTCAGCGGCATGCCATTGGCGCTGCCACCCTTGATCAGGTTGAGCGTGGTGGCGGCCATGTCCATCCCGGATTGCCGCGCGGCGACCAACTGCGCCGGGGTGGGCGCGGTCGGTTCGGCAGGCTTGGCCGCAACCGCCCACGCGCTGGCGAACAGGGCGGTGGCGGCAATGATCCGGGCGGTTTTCATGGACGTGCTCCTCAGGCGATGGTGACGACGACTTTGCCGATGGCCTTGCGATCGGCCAGCATCTGGATCGCTTCGCCGCCGCGTTCCAGCGGGAACGTGGCCGAAACGCGCGGGTTGATCTTGCCAGCCTTGAGTAGATCGAACAGTGTGGCGATGTGCACGCCGTTGGCCTTGGGATCGCGCGCGGCAAAGGCACCCCAGAACACGCCGCACACGTCGCAGCTTTTCAGCAAGGTCAGGTTCAGCGGTAACTTGGCGATGCCAGCCGGGAAGCCAACCACACAGAACCGGCCTTCCCACGCGATCGAACGCAGCGCCGGTTCGGAATAATCGCCGCCCACGATATCGTAGATCACGTCCGCACCATTGGGGCCGCAGGCGGTCTTGAACGCTTCGGCCAGTGCCTTGGACTGGTCCTTGTCGAACGGGGCCTGCGGATAGATTACCACGTCATCCGAGCCGTGTTCGCGCGCCACTTTGGCCTTTTCCTCACTCGAAACGGCGGCAACCACGCGGGCGCCATAGGCCTTGCCCAGTTCCACCGCGGAAAGGCCGACGCCGCCCGCCGCGCCCAGCACCAGCAAGGTATCACCCGCCTTCAGATGACCGCGATCGAGCAGGCCGTGCATATTGGTGCCATACGTCATCAGCAGCGACGCGCCGGTTTCAAAGCTGACCCCATCGGGCAGCGGGAACAGCTTGGCGGCATCGGCCAGCACTTCGCTGGCCAGCCCGCCGTTGCCCATCATCGCGATCACGCGGTCGCCGGCTTTCCACTGGGTTACGCCATCGCCCACCGCATCGACCACGCCGGACAGTTCCCCACCGGGTGAAAACGGGCGCTGCGGTTTGAACTGGTAAAGGTCGCGGATGATCAGCACATCGGGATAGTTGATCGCGCAGGCTTTGACCTTGATCCGTACCTGACCGGGGCCGGGGACTGGGCTGTCCAGTTCATCCAGCGTCAGGGTTTCCGGTCCGCCGGCAGCGTGGCTCCGCAAGGCTTTCATGCAGCTTCTCCCGTTCCGTGTGCGAGCCAGGGTGTTGCCCCTGCGCTCTTCTGTTCATAGGCGGCGATGGCCTCGCCGCGGGCAAGGGTCAGACCCACTTCATCCAGTCCATCCAGCAGGCAGTGCTTGCGGAACGGATCGATTTCGAAGGTGAAGCGGTCCTGAAAAGGGGTGGTTACGGTCTGGCTTTCCAGATCGATGCTGATCGGATCGGTCTGGGCCACTTCCATCAACCGATCGATCGCCTCTTGCGGCAACACCACGGTCAGGATGCCGTTCTTGAAGGCATTGCCCGAAAAGATATCCGAGAACGACGGCGCAATCACCGCAGTAATGCCCAGATCGAGCAGCGCCCAGGCAGCGTGTTCGCGGCTGGAACCGCAGCCGAAATTATCGCCCGCAATCAGGATCGGCGAACCTTTGAATTCAGCCGAATCGAACAGGTTTGCGGGATCGCTGCGCAGCGCTTCGAACGCACCCCGGCCCAGCCCTTCGCGGGTGATGGTTTTCAGCCAGTGGGCGGGGATGATCACATCGGTATCGACGTTCTTGCGGCCAAACGGAATGGCCCGGCCGGATACTTCGCGCACGGCTTCCATCAATCGGTCTCCGGCGCGTTTTCCGGGCTGACCGCCTTCTTCGCCTGTTCCTTGCGGCGCGAGGCATAGAGCAGCGCGGCAGCCAGCGCGGCCGATCCAATCGCGGCACCCGCCAGCGCGGCCTTGCCGGTCCAGTTCGACTTTTCGGTCTTGTCGGTCTTGTCGGTCATCGCGTTTCTATGTCCGTCTTGAAAAGGAGAATGGCAAGGGGGCGGTTCAGATCAGGTTGCGCACGTCAGCCAGTTTGCCGGTAACCGCGGCCGCCGCGGCCATGGCCGGCGAAACCAGATGCGTGCGCGCGCCCGGACCTTGCCGGCCCACGAAATTGCGGTTCGAAGTAGAGGCGCAGCGCTCCCCGGGGGGGACTTTATCAGGGTTCATCGCCAGACAGGCCGAGCAGCCCGGTTCACGCCATTCGAACCCGGCGGCGATGAAGATCTTGTCCAGTCCTTCGGCTTCGGCTTGCTGTTTGACCAAGCCCGAACCCGGAACAACGATCGCCCAGCGTACGTTCGCGGCCTTCTTGCGGCCTTTCAGCACCGCGGCCGCCGCGCGCAAGTCTTCGATCCGGCTGTTGGTGCACGAACCGATGAACACGTTCTGCACTTCGATATCGGTCAGGGCCATGCCCGGCTGGATGCCCATGTAATCCAGCGATTTGCGTGCGGCGTCCTGCTTGGAAGGATCGTCGAAGCTTTCCGGAGCCGGGACCACGCCGGTGATCGGCAGCACGTCTTCCGGGCTGGTGCCCCACGTGACGCTGGGCGCGATATCCGCCGCATCGATCACCACGACCTTGTCGTATTTCGCGCCCGGATCGGTCGCCAGACTGCGCCACCATGCCACGGCCGCATCCCATTGCGCGCCCGTGGGGGCATAAGGACGGCCCTTAACATAGGCGAACGTTTTATCATCGGGCGCGATCAGGCCGGCGCGGGCGCCGTGTTCGATCGCCATATTCGAAATGGTCAACCGCCCTTCGATCGACAGGTCGCGGATCGCGCTGCCGGTATATTCGATGACATAGCCGGTGCCGCCCGATGCGCGCAGCACGCCACAGATGTGCAGCACCACGTCCTTGGCTGAAACGCCCGGGCCAAGCGAACCTTCGACGCGCACTTCCATCGTCTTGGACTGCTTGAGCAGCAAAGTCTGCGTGGCCAGCACGTGTTCGACTTCGCTGGTGCCGATGCCGAATGCCAGCGCGCCAAGGCCGCCATGGCAGGCGGTGTGGCTATCGCCGCAGACGATCGTTGCGCCAGGTAGCGAAAAACCCTGTTCCGGGCCGACCACGTGGACGATGCCCTGTTCCACATCGGCATCGCCGATCAGGCGGATGCCAAATTCAGGCGCGTTGCGGGTCAGCGCGGCAAGCTGCTGTGCGCTTTCCGGATCGGCGATCGGGATCACGTTGCCGGCGGCATCGCGGCGTGCGGTGGTGGGCAGGTTGTGGTCTGGCACTGCCAGCGTCAAATCGGGGCGGCGCACCGTGCGGCCCGCGACGCGCAAAGCTTCGAAGGCTTGCGGGCTGGTCACTTCATGAACGAGGTGGCGATCGATATAGATCAGGCAGGTGCCATCATCCCGCCGTTCGACAACGTGGGCGTCCCAGATCTTTTCGTAAAGTGTGCGCGGTGTGCTTGCCATAGTGCCTATCCGCCTAGGAAGGCCGGGCGAGTCTGGCAAGCGGCTAGTTGGTTTCGGCGATCCGGCCGGCGGTTTCGCGGATCAGCGCGATCATGTTGGGCACGCCTTGGGTGCGGTTGGATGAAAGCTGGTTCTTCAGGTCGAACGGGGCCAGCGCGGCGGCGATATCGGTTACGGCTACGTCCGCCGCGGGGCGATCCTGCACCGCGGCGATGACCAGCGCGACGATCCCCTTGGTAATTGCGGCGTTGCTATCCGCCAGAAAGTGCAGTCGCCCATCGGGCAGGCGGGTGGGGTAAACCCAGACGCTGGCCGAACAACCGCGAACCAGCGTGGCATCAGTTTTTAGCGGATCGGGCATCGCTTCCAGTTCGCGGCCCAGTTCGATCAGCAGGCGATAGCGTTCATCGCCTTCCAGAAATTCATATTCTTCGCGGATGTCATCAAGGCTGCGCATCGCGCTGCCCTAGCGCTGCACCAGCTAGAGGTCTACCCCGGCGGCGATCGCCTCCAGCTTGCGGATGCGTTCCTTGAGGTCGGCGATCTCGATCCGGGCCGCCCCGCTGCCCGCCCCGTTTTCAGTCCGGCCTTCGATCTCAGGCTGGTGCCGGTCAAGCTCGCGGGTTTTCAGGATCAACCAACCTTGCCAGCCGCGCAAGGCGGCCAGCACGATGATCGCTACCGCAATCAGCGTGGTGCCAGCAATGACGAGGTAGGGGCTGTCCATGGTGGAATCTCCTCGGCCTTGGGGATCAATCTTCGCGCAGGCTTTCGATCTCGGCCGCCAGCGCCTGAGTTTTGCGGCCATCCGTGGCAATGCGTTCCAGCACCTGAATGCGTGCGCGCAAGGCTTCGACTTCGCGTTCCAGTTCATGGTCCCGGGTTGGTGGGTAATCGGGATGCCCATCCATCCGCCGCAATTCGCGGGCGCGGTATTTCGCCATGCGGATATTGGCGAAAGCGACGATCGCCACAATGATGACAACGGCGTTCCAGAACGACATGGATCGGTTCCCCCGTAGTTAGGCTGGTTTAGCGCAAACGCTCGATTTCGGCGGAAAGGCGCGGGTTGCTGCTGACGTAGTAGGTTTCCACTTCGGCCAAGCGGCGATCGATATCGCGGAACTGGGCGCGCACTTCACGGGCGGTGCGCGTCGGTGATTGCCGCACACCCTGCCAGAACCGCTGTTCCTGCCGGTCGGCATAGAGGTGGCCGGGCTTCTTTTCGGCCAGCAGGCCCATCGCGATGTAAAGCGGGATGCCAAAGCCGGTGCTGAGCGTGAACAGCACCATGCCAAGCCGGACCCACAGCACGTCGATCCCGGTGTAATCGGCAATCCCGGCGCAAACGCCCATGACCTTGCCATTGACTTTATCGCGATAGAAACGGGTGCGCAGGCTGTTCATTTCGTGGTCCTCCCGGTGGCGGTGCCCTTGATTTGGCTAAGTTCGCGCAACTGTTCGAGGTCGTTCAATCCACCCGGACCGGGGGCGCGATCGCTCAGGCTGCGGCTGGGCTGGAAATCGGAATGATCGGCACTGACCAGCCGTTCAACCGTTTCCATCCGATCATCCAGCCGGCGGGCCAGTTGGTACAGTTCTTCCAGCAGCGCCTCATCATCGTTGGTCAGCGTGGCCGATGTCTTCCACTTGGTCATGTAGTGCAGGATGATCCACGGCAGGCCGATGAAGATCGTGGGGATGACTACGATCGGCACGAGTACGTCTTCCATTGCTCAGGCTTCCTTCTGTTCAGTGCCCGCAGCCGCGGCCAGCGCCCGTTTCATCTCTTCGAGTTCTGCGTCGACCTTGTCCTGCCCGGCGAGTGCGGCGATTTCGTCCGCCAGCGTTGGTTTGGCGGTGGCATCGGCCAGCCCCAGCGCATCGGCGCGGCCTTCGGCGTAATCGACCCGGCGTTCCAGCTGGTCGAACCGGGCCATGGCTTCGTCTACCCGTTCGCTGGTCAGCAGCGTGCGCAGCTTGACCCGGTTTTCGGCGCTTTCTAGGCGGGCGGCGATTGCCGTCTGGCGGCTGCGGGCTTCGCGCAGGCGGGTCTGCAGCTTGTCGATGTCCACTTCGTAAGCGCGCAGCGCATCGTCGAGCAGCGTGATTTCGGCCGTCAGCTGGTCGGCCATGTCCGCCGCCTTCTGTTTTTCGACCAGCGCGGCGCGGGCCAGATCTTCGCGGTCCTTGGACAGGGCAAGCTGCGCCTTTTCCGCCCAGTCGGCCTGCAACCGGTCCAGCTTCACGGTGTGGCGGTGCATTTCCTTCTGATCGGCAATCGTGCGGGCCGCGCTGGCGCGGACTTCGACCAGGGTTTCCTCCATTTCGAGGATGATCATCCGGATCATCTTGGCGGGGTCATCCGCCTTGTCGAGCAGGTCGTTGAAGTTGGCGGCGATGATATCGCGGGTGCGGCTGAAAATGCCCATCCAGGGAACTCCGGCAAGGGAACGGGAAAGGGGTGGGGTGGCGGATTGGCGCAGGCGTTCAACTTCTGCGTCGAGCCGCGAGGTGCGGCCAGCGGCGGTTTGGGCCGAAACGTCAGGACGGCGTGGGGACTGGGGGCTGCCGTCTGCGGTGGCTTGGCGTTCCGGCCCAAGCGGGGTGAAGGGATCGTTGGTCATGGCGGAGCCTGTGGCGATCAGGCCTGACGGGCGGTGGTGGCCGCGGCGGCCTGAGCCACCTGTTGGCCCTGTGTCACCTGCTGGGCCAGCACGAACACGTTCATTGCCAGCATTGCGGCAACACTGGCTGCGATCGCCCGGTCAAGCATCGAAGGAGATTTTCTGAACATCGGACTTCCTCAACGGAATTGCATTTGTTCGCTACTCAGCAAACCCCATGCCAAATGCGGAATTTCGCGAAATCTCTAGGTTTATCTCCTCAATCGACGAACGACTTGTGGGAATAAGTTCCCATTGTTGGGATTTTTCACTATATCTTGGTCATGGATCGAGCCACGCAATTCGTTGGTCAATCGGGGGCCTTTCTGGATGCGGTCGAACGCGCCAGCCGGGCTGCGCCAATGCGCCGGCCGGTGCTGGTGGTCGGTGAACGCGGGACCGGTAAGGAACTGATTGCGGAACGCCTGCATCGCCTGTCACCGCGGTGGGGCGAACCGCTGGTTACACTCAATTGTGCGGCAATGCCCGAAACCCTGATCGAAGCCGAATTGTTCGGGCACGAAGCGGGCGCGTTTACCGGTGCTACCCGCGCCCGGGCCGGGCGGTTTGAGGAGGCGGACAAGGGCACGTTGTTCCTCGATGAACTGGCCACGCTGTCGATGGGGGCACAGGAACGGCTGCTGCGCGCGGTCGAATATGGCGAAGTGACGCGGATCGGTTCGTCGCGGCCGCTGCGGGTGGATGTGCGGATCGTCGCTGCCACCAACGAGGATTTGCCCCGGCTGGCGGCGCAAGGTCGCTTTCGGGCAGACCTGCTGGATCGGCTGAGCTTTGAAGTGATCACCCTGCCGCCGCTGCGGGTGCGCGAAGGGGATATCGTGGTGCTGGCCGAATATTTCGGGCGGCGCATGGCGACCGAGCTGGGGTGGGAGCAATGGCCCGGGTTTGCCGACACGGCGCTGCGCGCGCTGGAGGAGCACCAATGGCCCGGCAACGTGCGCGAACTGCGCAACGTGATCGAGCGCGCGGTCTATCGCTGGGACGATTGGGATGCGCCGATCGCGCATATCGTGTTCGATCCGTTTGATAGCCCTTGGAAACCAGCGGCTCCGGCGCATTTCCAGCCAGAAGTTGCCCCCGTGGCGGCGATCCCTGCTGCGGCCGGGGGTGGGCAGTTTGACGAAATTTCCGATTTGCGCGGCGCGGTGGATGCCCATGAAAAAGCGATTCTCGAACACGCACTGGGTCGCCACCGTTACAACCAGCGGCAAACCGCCAAGGCGCTGGGGCTGAGTTATGATCAACTGCGGCATTGCTTGAAGAAACACGGCATCGGCGAGCGGGGATAAGCGGGGCAGAGTCCCCTTGCATTTTTCCAACGATGCGCCTATCTGCGCCTCATCCCGACATTGTGAAGCAACGAAGGGGCTGGCGCCGCAAGGGGCCGGCGCCGAAATGCTTTTGCAATAAGCCCACGTTAAGGGCCGGGTGGCAGGAGTTTACATGGCGGATACCGCACGCATTACCGAGATTGTTGAGCCAGAGGCCAAGGCCTTGGGCTTCGATCTCGTGCGCGTCATGGTGTTCGGCAAGACCGAAGTGGGCGATGAGGAAGTGACCCTGCAGGTCATGGCCGAACGCCCCGATACCGGCCAGCTGGTGATCGAAGACTGCGCCGCGCTGTCGCACCGGATTTCCGATGCGCTCGATGCGCTGGAAGAAGCCGGTGAAGTGCTGATCGACGAAGCCTACCGGCTGGAAGTGTCTTCGCCGGGGATCGACCGCCCGCTGACCCGGGCGAAGGATTTTGCCAACTGGGCCGGGCATGAAGCGCGCGTGGCGCTGAAAGTTCCGGTGGAAGGCAACCGCAAGTCGCTGCAGGGCGAACTTGTGGGCATTGCCGGGGATGTGGTGACGCTGGACGACAAGAAGTCGGGCAGCGTTTCGTTCCCGATGTCCGATATCCATTCCGCCAAGCTGGTCCTGACCGACCGGCTTATTGCCGCTACCCGCCCGCTGGATGCCAGCGGGGCCGATGAATTGCTTGAAGAACAGGAAGACTGATTATGGCCAGTCCGATTTCCGCCAACCGCGCCGAATTGCTTGCGATCGCCACCTCCGTTGCCACGGAAAAGATGATCGACAAGGCGATTGTGATCGAGGCGATGGAAGAAGCGATCCAGAAATCCGCGCGCAATCGCTATGGCGCTGAAAACGACATTCGCGCCAAGCTTGATCCGCGCACCGGCGATCTGCGCCTGTGGCGCGTGGTTGAAGTGGTCGAAGAAGTCGAAGATTACTTCAAGCAGGTTGATCTCAAGCAGGCGCAAAAGCTGCAGGCCGATGCCAAGCTGGGCGATTTTATCGTCGATCCGCTGCCCCCGGTCGATCTGGGCCGCATCGATGCGCAGTCGGCCAAGCAGGTGATCTTCCAGAAGGTCCGCGATGCCGAACGCGATCGCCAGTACGAAGAATTCAAGGACCGCGCCGGCGAAGTGGTGACGGGCGTGATCAAGTCGGTCGAATTCGGCCACGTGATCGTCAACCTTGGCCGCGCCGAAGGCGTGATCCGCCGCGATCAGCAGATCCCGCGCGAAGTGGCCCGCGTGGGCGAACGCGTTCGTGCGCTGATCCTCAAGGTTGAACGCCAGAACCGTGGCCCGCAGATCTTCCTGAGCCGCGCGCACCCGGAATTCATGAAGAAGCTGTTCGCGCAGGAAGTGCCCGAAATCTACGACAGCATCATCGAAATCAAGGCCGCCGCCCGCGATCCGGGCAGCCGCGCCAAGATCGGCGTGATCAGCCGTGATTCGAGCATCGATCCGGTCGGCGCCTGCGTTGGCATGAAGGGCAGCCGCGTGCAGGCCGTTGTGCAGGAACTGCAGGGCGAAAAGATCGACATCATTCCGTGGAGCGAAGATACCGCGACGTTCGTGGTCAACGCGCTGCAGCCGGCCACGGTCAGCCGCGTGGTGATCGACGAAGAAGAAAGCCGCATCGAAGTGGTGGTGCCCGATGACCAGCTTTCGCTGGCGATCGGCCGCCGCGGCCAGAACGTGCGGCTGGCTTCACAGCTGACCGGTTCGCAGATTGATATCATGACCGAAGCCGAATCTTCGGAAAAACGGCAGAAGGAATTCGCCGAACGGTCGAAGACCTTCGAAGAAGAACTCGATGTCGATGAAACCCTGTCGCAGTTGCTGGTGGCCGAAGGCTTCAGCGAACTGGAAGAAGTGGCGTACATCGAACTGGCTGAACTGGCCGCGATCGAAGGTTTCGACGAAGAACTGGCCGAAGAACTGCAAAGCCGCGCTCAGGAAGCGCTGGATCGCCGCGAAGAAGCCGCCCGGTCCGAACGCCGCGCCCTGGGCGTGGAAGATGCGCTGGCCGAAATCC
>JBDKLL010000016.1:0-9188 GCA_039795595.1 Pseudomonadota bacterium | reverse complement strand
CGGCGACGAAGACTGACGCATTCTAGGATTTGCTGGCACCGGACAGCAGATCCGGGCCGGACCACAGCTTCGGGAGGATGCTGGGAAGCGGGCGACAGGCAACTGTCGCCCGCTTCTGTTTCGGGCTTGTGTGCCAGCCCCTATCAGGCCCCATCCAGCTTTGCCTGAACTTGGTAAGCACAGTTTTTTGAGAGCGGTCGATGGCCCTTGCCGCTTTTCCTTTGCGGGCATTTAATCGATCAGTTAAACGAATCTCCAAGCAGGCCGCAAAGGCCGCGTTGGAGAGAGATGATGCACCCTTCCATCCATGCCCGGGCCAATGCCGGCAAGCCCGCAATCATCATGGCCGCCAGCGGCGAAGTGATCACCTATGGCGAACTGGACAAGCGCTCGAACCGGGTTGCCCAGTTGATCCGTTCCCGCGGGATCGGGGTTGGCCAAACGATCGCGGTCTGCATGGAAAACCATCCGTGGTATTTTGGCGTAGCATGGGGCGCACAACGCGCCGGGGTGCATTACGTGTGCATTTCCAGCCGTCTGACCGCGCCGGAAATCGCCTACATCCTCGAAGATAGCGGCGCGCAATTGCTGTTCGGATCGGCCTATCTGGCCAAGACGCTGGATGAAGTTGCCAGCCTGTCGCCCGGCGTCCCGCAGTTGCGATTCGATACGCCCGGCCCGCAAAGTGCCGAAACCGCCCTCGCGGCGATGCCGGACACCCCGATCGCCGATGAACGCGCCGGGGTCGATATGCTCTATTCATCCGGCACCACCGGCAAGCCCAAGGGCGTCAAGATCCCGCTGCCCGAAGATCCCGATATCGCGCAGATGAATGCGCTGGTCGGGCTGGCCAATCAGGCGTTCGGGATTCAGGGCGATGCCGTCTACCTTTCGCCCGCGCCGCTTTACCACGCCGCGCCGCTGCGCTGGTGCATGTCGGTCCACAAACTGGGCGGCACTGTGGTGGTGATGGAAAAGTTCGATCCCGAACACGCGCTGCAACTGATCGAAAAATACCGCGTTACCGATAGTCAATGGGTGCCTACCCACTTCGTGCGTATGCTCAAGCTGCCCGAAGACATCCGCGCCAAGTATGACGTGTCCAGCCTGAAATGCGCGATCCATGCGGCTGCGCCCTGCCCGGTTCCGGTCAAACACGCGATGATCGATTGGTGGGGGCCGGTGCTGTATGAATATTACGCCGGCACCGAAGGCAACGGGTTCACCTTCATCACCAGCGCCGAATGGTTGCAACGCCCGGGTTCGGTCGGCCGCGCGCTGACGGGGGTCGTCCGTGTGTGCGATGAAAACGGCGATGAAGTGCCGCGCGGCACCGAAGGGCAGATCTTCTTCGAACCTGCCCCCGATACGGTGCCGTTCGAATACCACAACGATCCGGCCAAGACCGCCGAAGCCCGCAACAAGCACGGTTGGACCAGCCTGGGTGACGTGGGCCTGCAGGACGAAGACGGCTATGTCTTCCTGACCGACCGCAAGAGCTTCATGATCATTTCCGGCGGGGTGAACATCTACCCGCAGGAAATC
Organism: Pseudomonadota bacterium; assembly: GCA_039795595.1. Lineage (GTDB taxonomy): Bacteria > Pseudomonadota > Alphaproteobacteria > Sphingomonadales > Sphingomonadaceae > Novosphingobium. Next base: position 7,643 of record JBDKLL010000016.1, on the reverse strand, counting down.
GAAAACCTGCTGGTGCTGCACCCCAAGGTGGCCGATGCCGCGGTGATCGGCGCGCCCGACCCGGAAATGGGCGAACGCGTGGTTGCCGTGGTTCAGCCCGCCAATCTGGCCGATGCCGGGCCGGCGCTGGCCGATGAACTGACCGCGTATCTGCGCCCGCAACTGTCGGGCGTAAAAATGCCGCGCCAGATCGATTTCCGCGCAGAATTGCCCCGCGAATTGACCGGCAAGCTCTACAAGCGGTTGCTGCGCGATGAATACAAGGCGGCTTATGAAGCCGCGCAGGCCAAGGGGTGAAGCCATGAACGCACCAGCCGGACCCGTTGCTACGCCCACCGTTGCCCGCGCGGTGATCGATCCCAAATCCTATGCCGAATGGGATCCACTGCTGGACTTGTTCGACCAATTGCGCCGCGACACCCCGGTGCTGCGGATCGAAGCCCCCGATGGCGATCACGAACCGTTCTGGTTGCTCACCCGTTATGACGATGTGATGCGCGTCAGCAAGGACAACGCAACCTTCCTCAACGCCCCGCGCGCCACGGTGTTCACCAACAAGGGGGGCGAAGCGCTGGCCCGGCAGATCACCGCCCAGCAGGGTGATGAAAGCCCCAACCTGGTCAGTTCGCTGGTGGTGCTCGATGCGCCCAAGCACCCCAAGCTGCGCCGGCTGACGCAGGAATGGTTCATGCCCAAGAACCTGCGCTCGATCGAAGCCAGCATCCGCGAACTGGCCAAGAAAACGGTCGATCGGCTGGTCGCGGCCGGGCCTGAGGCCGATTTCGTCAAGGAAGTCGCCTCGCCCTATCCGCTCCATGTGGTGATGCAGATCCTGGGCGTTCCGGAAGAAGACGAACCCCGGATGCTGTTCCTGACCCAGCAGATGTTCGGCGGGCAGGATGAAGAACTGAACAAATCCGGCATGGCCGATCTGACCCCGGACCAAATCACCCAGATCGTCTATGGCGCAGTGGCCGATTTCGAAGCCTATTTCGAACAGTTGGCCGCCAACCGCCGCGCCAATCCGACCGACGATGTCGCCACGATCCTCGCCACGGCGGAAATCGACGGCGAACCGATCAGCGCGCGCGACCGGGCGGGCTATTACATCATCACCGCCAGCGCCGGGCACGATACCACCAGCGCATCGACCGCCGGGGCGATGCTGGCGCTGGCCCGCGATCCCGCGCAGTTCGCCAAAGTGAAGGCCGATCGCAGCCTGCTGCCCGGGATCGTCGAAGAGGCGATCCGCTGGACCAGCCCGGTGCAGCATTTCATGCGCAGCAACGCGGTGGATGTTGAAATCAGCGGGGTGCAGATCCCCGCGGGTGACTGGATCATGCTCAACTATGTCGCTGCGAACCACGATCCCGCGCAGTTCGACGATCCGCGCACGTTTGACGCCGCGCGCGAGGGCAACCGCCACGTGGCGTTCGGTGCCGGGGCGCACCAGTGCCTTGGCTTGCACCTGGCCCGGCTGGAAATGCGGATCCTGTTCGAAGAACTGCTCGACCGGATCGACAGCGTCGAACTGGCCGGCGAACCGCGCCGCGCCAAGAGCACGTTCGTGGGCGGGCTGAAAACCCTGCCGCTGCGTTTTACTGCCAATCGGTAAAGCGCAGCCGCAGGGACAGCCAAAGTCGGTTACTTCCCGGTAAACTGCGCCGGGCGCTTTTCAAGGAATGAGGCAACCCCTTCCTTGAAATCAGCGCTGGCGAACAACGGCAGCAGTTGCAGGTAAACGTGCTGGACATGGGTGGGGAACGGTTCATCCAGCCCCATCCGCATCATCCGCTTGGCCGCGCGCACCGCCATCGGCGCATTGCCGGCGATTTCCAGCGCCATGGCCCGGGCCGTTGCCGCCACTTCGGCGGTGGGCACCACCGCGTTGGCCAGTCCTTCTGCCAAACAATCAGCCGCCGATAGCGTGCGCCCGGTAAAGATGATTTCCGCGGCCTTGGCCCAGCCGACCATCCGCGGCAGGAACCACGTGCCGCCAGATTCGGGCACCACCCCGCGCTTGACGAACGCCGCGGCCAATTTGGCATCTTCGGCCATAATCCGGATATCGCAGCCCAGCGCCAGATCCATGCCATAACCAGCCGCTGATCCGTTGAGCGCGCAGATCACCGGTTTGTCGATTTCGAACAACACCGTGGGCGGGGTGTTGCGCAAATCCAGCGTATCGGCAAAGCTGCTGGCCCCGCCGATCCCTTCACCGCTGGCGGCTTCGTTCAGATCCAGCCCGGCGCAGAATGCGCGGCCAGTGCCGGTCAACACCACCACCCGCACCGCCGGATCGGCATTGGCGCGAACCAGCGACTGGGTCAGTTCGTCCAGCATGGTGCGCGAAATGGTGTTCATCCGCTCGGGCCGGTTGAGCGTGATCGTGGCGATATGATCTGCAACAGCGTAATCGAGCGCGGCCATCAGCGGCATCCTTCCCTGCGGTATCGTGTCTGCGCCACTCTAGGCAGCGCAGCACAAGCAGGGCAAGTCCTGCCGCTTTATTCGGCCAAGAGCCGCCGGGCCATGGCGCGCACTTCATCGGCCATATCCGGCCGCTCCAGCGCCAGCGCCAGCGTGGCTTCGACAAAGCCGACTTTGGAGCCGCAATCGTACCGCTTGCCCGCGAACGTCACCGCGTGGAACGGCTGGGTGCCGATCATCTGCGCCATCGCATCGGTCAGCTGGATTTCGCCGCCAGCACCTTTTTCTTGCCGTTCCAGCACCCGCATCACTTCGGGCTGCAGGATGTAGCGGCCGGAAATGATCAGGTTTGACGGGGCATCTTCAGGCCGCGGCTTTTCCACCAGCCCAGCCACCTCGGTCAGCGCCCCATGCTGCGCGCCGGGTGCGATCACGCCATAGCTCGACACCTCGTCGTGGGGCACTTCGAGCACCGAAATCACGTTGCCGCCGACTTCATTATAGGCATCGACCATCTGCTTCATGCAGCCCGGCTGGCCGATCATCAGTTCATCCGGCAGGAAGATCGCGAAGGGTTCATCCCCCACGATCGCGCGCGCGCACCAGATCGCGTGGCCCAGCCCCAGCGGCACCTGCTGGCGCACGGTCACCAGATTACCCGGCTGGATCCGGGTCGGGGCCAGCACTTCCAGCGCCTTGTCCCGGCCCTTCATTGTGGTTTCCAGTTCGAACGCCATGTCGAAATGTTCGACGATCGCGGTCTTGCCCCGGCCGGTGACGAAGATCAGTTGTTCGATCCCCGCCTCGCGCGCTTCGTCGACCGCATACTGGATCAGCGGCCGATCGATGATCGGCAGCATTTCCTTGGGGATCGCCTTGGTCGCGGGCAGAAAGCGCGTGCCCAGCCCGGCCACAGGAAACACCGCCTTGCGGATCGGTTTGCGGGTCTGGTCGATGCTCATGCTGCCGGGTTAAAGGGCTTTGGCCGCCACGACAATCCGGCAATGCGCCATTCGCCGCCTGTGCATACCAATCCACAGCGCTTGCCGCGGGGTAAAATCCGGCTAAACCGCGCATATGGACAAGATCATCATCCAGGGCGGCAAGCGCCTTTCCGGCACCATTCCGATTTCCGGCGCCAAGAACGCCGCGCTGACCCTGGTGCCCTGCGCCCTGTTGACCGACGAACCGCTGACCCTGCGCAATCTGCCACGGCTGGCAGATATCGACGGGTTCCAGCACCTGATGAACCAGTTCGGCATATCGACCACGATCGCCGGCACCCGGCCTGAAGATTTCGGCCGGGTGATGACCCTGCAGGCCCCGCGCATCACCAGTTCGGTCGCGCCGTATGAACTGGTGCGCAAGATGCGCGCATCGATCCTCGTGCTGGGTCCGATGCTGGCGCGGATGGGCGAAGCCACTGTTTCGCTGCCCGGCGGCTGCGCGATCGGCAACCGCCCGATCGACTTGCACCTCAAAGCGCTTGAAGCGTTCGGTGCCACGATCGAACTGGCCGCCGGTTACGTTCGCGCGATTGCCCCCGATGGCGGGTTGCCGGGCGGGCGTTATTCGTTCCCGGTGGTTTCAGTGGGTGCCACCGAAAACGCGTTGATGGCGGCCGTGCTCTGCACCGGCCGATCGGTGCTGCACAACGCTGCGCGCGAACCGGAAATCGTCGATCTGTGCAACCTGCTGGTGGCGATGGGCGCGCAGATCGAAGGGATCGGCACGTCCGACCTGACGATCCACGGCGTTTCCCGCCTGCACGGCGCAACGTACCGCGTGATGTCGGACCGGATCGAAGCCGGGTCCTATGCCTGCGCCGCCGCGATCACCGGCGGTGAAGTGTTCCTCAAGCACGCCGTGGTCGAAGAAATGGACGCCACCGTGCAGGCGCTGCGCGATGCCGGGGTCCACGTCGAACCGCGCAAGGATGAAAACGGCGGGGCCGGTCTCTATGTCGCGGCTGATGGCCCGCTGCGTGCGGTCAACGTTTCAACCGCGCCCTATCCCGGCTTTGCCACCGATATGCAGGCGCAGTTGATGGCCATGCTGTGCCTGGCACAGGGCACCAGCGTGTTGACCGAAACGATCTTCGAAAACCGCTATATGCACGTCCCCGAACTCAACCGCATGGGCGCGCACATTGAAACATCGGGCCGCACCGCGATCGTCCACGGGGTGGGCAAGCTGACCGGGGCCGAAGTGATGGCCACCGATTTGCGCGCTTCGATGAGCCTGGTGATCGCCGGGCTGGCCGCCGAAGGCGAAACGCAGGTGCACCGGCTTTATCACCTCGATCGCGGGTACGAGCGGCTGGAAGAAAAGCTGGCGTTGGTTGGTGCAGAGATCGAGCGCGTCGGCGGCGATTAAGCCGGCTGCTTAGCTGGCCTGCGCGGCCAACCACCCCACCAGCCAGATCCGGATCGCCCCGGCCAGCCCCGGCGGAGTGGGTGATTGGATCCGTTCGGCATCGATCCGGCCCACCAGTGCGTTGATCGGCAAGCCTTCAGCCTCGGCTGCCCGGCGCAGCATATCCCAGAACAGCGGTTCAAGGCTGATCGAGGTCTTGTGCCCGGCGATTTCGACCGAGCGTTTGACCGGGGGGTGATAAGGCGTGGTCATACCCAGCGTTTAGCGCGCCGCAGCGACAACCGCAAAGCCGCCATGATCAATACATATGCTGGCCGCCGTTGATGCTCATTGTCGAACCGGTCACAAACCCGCCGTCCTCGCTGGTCAAAAAAGCCACGCCGCGGGCGATTTCATCGGCGTGGCCCAGCCGGCCGACCGGGATCTTGGCGACGATCTTTTCCAGCACGGCTGGCGGCACTGCGGCGACCATATCGGTATCGATATAGCCCGGCGCGATCGCGTTGACCGTCACCCCGAACTTTGCCCCTTCCTGCGCCAGCGCCTTGGTGAACCCATGGATCCCGCTTTTCGCCGCGGCATAGTTGACCTGCCCATATTGCCCGGCCTGCCCGTTGATCGAACCGATGTTGACGATCCGCCCCCAACCGCGTTCGCGCATGCCGGGGAAGGTTGCCTTGGCCATGTTGAAACACCCGCCCAGATTGATCCGCATGACTTCGTTCCAGTCATCGAAGCTCATCTTGTGGAGCGTGCCGTCGCGGGTAATCCCCGCATTGTTGACCACGATATCGATCGCGCCGTGATCAGCCGCCACCGCTTCGCATCCGGCCAGCGTTGCCGCATGATCGCCCACGTCCCAACAATACGCCGGAATGCCGGTGCGCGCGGTAAAAGCGCGGGCCTTGTCCGTATTCCCGGCATAGTTGGCGATCACGGTGTGCCCTTGCGCCTGCAGCGCCAGGCTGATTGCTTCGCCGATCCCCCGCGTTCCGCCGGTTACGATTGCCACACGCGCCATGCCAGATCCCTTCCATGCGGATCGATTCCGCTACGGCATGCTAACACCGCCCGGCGGCGCGGCAAGGCCGGCGCATACGTAATGGCAAATGGGGAACAGCCAGACGCGGCGATCAGAACCGGAACTGCGTGCCCAGATAAACCGACTGGCTATCCTGCCGGCCGTCGGTCAACGGGACCAACCGATCGCGGTCCGAAGAATAGCGCACGCCGGCGGTTACGTTGAGGTTGCCGGTCACCCGGTAACTGCCGCCCACGTCCACCGTCTGGTCGCTTTGTTCGAAGGTGCGCGGCGAACGCCCGGATTTTTCGCGTTCGTCCAGCGCGATGCGCGGGGCAAACCGGCTGGGATCGGCGGCCACGCCGGGCCGTGGCCGATAGCTGGCCAGATCGGGCATTTCGATTCGGCGGATATCCGCACCCGGCATGGGCGCGCTGCCGCCAGCCTGGGCAAAGCTGCGATAACCGCGCACCGTCCCAAGGCTGTAAGCCGTAGGCGCGATCCTGAGCGCCGATCCACCCGCCAGTTCGCCGCCGCGCAAGGCGTAGGACCGGGTGGTGTTGGCATCAAGCCGCACCGCAACCGTCAACGAACGATCCATTCGGCTGGCGGTTGCCGCGGGGGTGAAACGGAACGAACGCCCTTTGGACAGCGCCCGGACCGTGATCGATCGGGCCAGACGGGGATCGACGCTGGCAGGTTGGAAACCCAGTGCCGCAGTTTCCCCGCGCTGCACCGACTGGACATCAAAGCGGCTGGAAAATGCCAGCACCGCACTGGGCAACGCCAGCAGCACGACCACACTGGCCAGCATCACCGCAGCCGTTCCCGCGCCGCGCTTTGCGGCGATGGTCTGGCCGGCTGACTTGTGGCCGGAAGGAGGCTGCGTAAACCGCATGGTTCGGGCGTTGTCCTTAGGTTGTCCGTGCGTTTTCAGTGCAATCGGGGTCCGAGTCCCTCTGCGCTCCATACCAAATTTAGGGCAAATACGCAATTTTCAAGCCAAGCCTAACCATGGCTTGCTTGATTTACGGTTAACCGCGCGGCCCTGCCGGGGTGCCGCGCCGCACCATTCAGCCACGGTTCACCGCGCCATGGCCCTATACCGCCAGCGAAGCGGTGGACCAATCCGGGGCAAAGCCGGCTACAGGCTTGCCGCCTTCGTTGCCGCAGGTATAGAGGCAGCAACGGGCATCCGCCCGATCGGCATATCGCCCGACAAAACAGGATCTGGACGCGCACATGATTGGCACCACCTTCTTCGGCCGCAAGACCACTCGCACGCTTGTTCAGGCCGGACTGGTCGGGATCGCCGCGCTGGCGCTGGCCGGTTGCGGCCACAAGGATCGTCCCAAGGCCGATCTGGCCGCCGCCAAGATCACCACGATCGGGGTGAACAGCTATCTCTGGCGCGCCAGCCTTGAAACGCTAGGCTTCATGCCCCTGCTCCAGACTGATAGCAACGGCGGGGTGATCGTCACCGATTGGTATGCCAACCCGAACAATCCGAATGAACGGATGAAGGTTACGGTCACGATCCTCGATCAGGATCTGCGCGCCGATGCGCTGCGCGTGGCCGCCAGCCGCCAAGTGTTGAAAGCGGGCGGCTGGGCCGATGAAGCGGTGCAGGCCGCCACGGTGCAAAAGCTGGAAGACGTGATCCTGACCAAAGCCCGCGACTTGCGCCGGCAGGCTTCGGCCGCCAAGTAATCGCCGCACCTCCCCCCTCGACAAGCCGCGCCGAGCGGTTAGAGGGACGGCATGACTAGCGAACGATTTAATCCCGCCAGCGCCGATCCGCGTTGGCAGCGCGTGT
>JBDKLL010000015.1:0-2940 GCA_039795595.1 Pseudomonadota bacterium | reverse complement strand
TCGCCGCCGACCGGCACTTCGATGATGACGTTAAGGCTCTCGGGCGGATTGTCGCCCACGGGGATCATGTCGATACGCATGGCCGCGCCCTTAGCCGCGATCATGCTGCGCCGCAACATCGGCAGCGGCAATTTTTACGCAGGCATTATCCCGCAGCCCCGGCCAGCACGTTGATCGAAAAAGCCAGCACGCCGATGTTGAACACAAACGACAGCAAACTGTGCGCCACCAGCACGCGCCGCACCGCCCGGCGGGTGACATCCACATCGGACGCGGCGAAGCTCATCCCCGCAGTGAACGCGAAATAGAGAAAGTCCCAGTAATCGGGTTCGGGCGTGCCGGGAAAGTCAAACCCACCGCAATCCGCCGCCGGTTCACCCCCCGGACCCAGCGGACCCCGCGCATAATGCATATGCGCATAGTGCAGCATGAAAACGAGATTGGTGAACGCCCACGATAGGCCCAGCGTTACGATCAACTTGATGATCGCCGGCAAATGCCCTTCGCGCGCGGCCGGCAGTTCGGCGGCAATCGCGGCCAGAATGGCCAGTGCGGTTGCGGCGGTGACCACCAGCACCGTTGGCCGGTTGGCATCGTTTTCGGCGGCATGGCGGCGCATCGCGGCGGCGCTGCGATCGCGTAGCAACGGCCCCAGCGAAACCATGAACGCCACCGCCGCGCAATCGAACCCCACCACCAGGGCATCGCCCGGCGGGGTGGCATGGAGCAACGCCCAGCCGCCCGAAATACCCAGCATCAAACCAACGAACAGGATAAAGCGCGGCGGCGCAATCCGGCTGCCCAGCACGTGGCGGAAACCGGCGAAAGGGCCGCGCCGGCTGCTCACCGCCGGGTGGCTCCACCCGCGGCGCGCTTGGGTGCCAGCAACAGGTCCAGCCCGGTCAAGGCTTTGCCCGCGGCGGCGCGTTCAACCCATGGGTACTTCAGCCCGCCGGTGTAATCGAGCTTCACCGTCTGAAACTTGTCCCCGCGCTGCACCAGCAGTTCAAGCGGCCCACCGGTTTTCGCGGCAGTGATCGCGGCTTTCAGGTCATCCGCGGCATATGCGATGCCGTTCACCGCATGGATCCGGGTGCCGGTAACCAGCCCGGCGTTGAAGGCCGGGCTATCCCACTGCGTCGCGGTGATCCGGCCATCCTTGCTCAGGCTCATCCCCAAAGAATACGTCAACGACAGGCTTTTGGCATTGGCCATCCGCGCCTTGTCATAAGGGTTGGGTTCTTCCTTCCACGCCAGGCGATACCCACCCAGTTCAATCCCGCGGATCGGAGCGGGCTGCCCCGGCTGGTTGAAGTGCGTTTCCAGGAAGGCCTTCCAGTCATAAGGATAGACCTTGCCAAGATCGCGGGCGACATCGTCCAGTTCGAACGTTACCTGCCCCCAATCGCCATCGTTGATCCCGAAGAACACTTTGGCAAAATCATCGATCGATTTCTTGCCCCCGGTGCCGGCGCGGATGATCTGATCGGCTTCAAGCCAGACCAGCGCGCCTTCAGTGTAATAATCCTCGTTCCGCGCGATCGAGGCATAGGGCTTGTCCTTGCGCGCGGCGAACACCGGATCGAACCCGGTATCTTCAACCGAACGCCAGCGGCGCCCCGGCTGTGTGGCAAAGTTGCCGGCCCAGTTGGCCAGCATCCCCAGCACCATGTCCTTGCCTTGCAGGCCCGAACGCGCGGCCAGCACCAATCCCCAGAACTGGTCCTGCCCTTCATATCCCCACAGCAGGTCGCCCTGCATCGGCTGGCGATAATCTGGAGTCCACAGCCGCGCAGGGCGGCGGAACTTGCCCGACCACGAATGCGAATATTCGTGCGGCAGCAAGTTGCGATCCCATTCGCCCTTATCCCATTCGGTAAAGGCATCCGGTTCAAGCTGGTTTTCGCTCGACCGGTGGTGCTCCAGCCCGATTCCGCCCATCCGGTCGGTCAGCGCCAGCAGAAGCTCGTAGTGATCGAAATGGTTGGCCCCAAACGCCAGCCGCGCTTCGGCAACCAGATTGCGGTGCAGCGCGATCTGTTCGGGCGTGGCGGCCAGCTGGTCCGGCTTATCGGCAACAACGTTGAGCGTCACCCGTTGGCCAAGATCCCACTTGCGAAAATACTTGCCGGCAAAGATCGGGCTATCGATCAGGACTTCATAATTGGTTTCAGACCATGTCCATTTATCACCATTTTGGTTAACACCATCGAGCGCCGTCGCTGCCGTCCAGCCTTGCGGCAAGGTTACGCTGGGCCGCACCCGGATCTGACGCACGTAATGCCCCGCGGGATATAGGCTCATCATATCGAACTGCAGGTTCAGCATTTCCTGCGTTGTCGAAATTCGCCCTTCGCTGGCTTGCAGCGGGCTGGTGTGGACGAACCGCGCCACCACTTCGCGCGTGCCAGCCGGCAGGGTGATGTGGAATGCGTTGATGTCCACCCGATCGCGCTGCCAGGCTAGTTTCTGGCCATTCGCGGTAAAACTGATGTCGACCAGTTCGGCCAGCGGACCGCGCGGGGCGTGTTTGCCCGGCAACCAATCGGGAAACAGCAAGACCAATTTGTCCGCCCCCGGCGCAACCGGGATCGTTTCGGTTACACGATACAGCCCGCGGGTAACATCGCTGGCATCCACCTCCAGCTGGATCGGCCCACCCGGATAAGGCACGTCGGCCGCAGCCGGGATCGTATTGACGATCGGCACCGCGGTTGGCGCAGACAGCGGCTGGGCCGCGGCAGGGGCGCCTGCAAGCATAAGCGCGGCGATCAATGAGGCATAAGTTTTGGTCATTCCGCCGTCATGCCGCCAAGCGTTGGACGGGGCAATCCCACGGCGCTTTTCGCCTTGGCCTTTTCGACAAAGCGTAAACTCGCTAGGGGCAAGCGCCATGAGCACGACGCCCCAAGCCATTCGCGGAACGCAGGACATTTTTGG
>JBDKLL010000014.1:0-4007 GCA_039795595.1 Pseudomonadota bacterium | reverse complement strand
CATTTGCCCTGGTCCTTCGTTTCCTGCCGCGCGCCAGAGGCAGACTGGACCCGAGCATCCTCATGACGCTCCCAAAGGTCCGGCCTGCGTAACCGTGTATCAACCTCGGCCATGGATTTTCGCCAGGCCGCGATCTTCGCATGATCCCCCGATCGCAGCACTTCAGGGATCGTGCGCCCTTCCCACATAGCAGGTCGGGTATAGTGCGGATATTCAAGCAATCCTTGTTCAAAGGATTCCTCGGCCCCACTAGAAGCCGCGCCCATTACGCCGGGCAGCAGCCGAATGCAAGCATCTAACAACATCAGGGCCGCCGGTTCTCCGCCCGACAGCACGATATCGCCAACGGAGACTTCCTCAACCGCGCGCCCGGCGAAAATCCGTTCGTCAAATCCTTCGAACCGGCCGCACAGCACCGTCACCCCCGGGCCTGCCGCCAGTTCGCGCACGCGCGCCTGGGTCAACGGCTTGCCGCGCGGGGTCATGGCAATCACCGGGCAATCAGGATGCGCCGCGCGGGCGTGATCGATCGCGCTGGCCAGCACGTCCACCCGCAGCACCATGCCAGCCCCGCCGCCTGCCGGGGTATCATCAACGGTCTTGTGCTTGTCGATCGCGAAATCGCGGATTTGCACGGTATCCAGCGTCCACTTGCCTTCGTCCCGCGCCCGGCCAGCCAGGCTGACGCCCAGCGGACCGGGGAACATTTCCGGATACAGGGTGAGGACAGTTGCGGCGAAAGTCATCGTCAATCGGCCGCATAGGCCGCGGTGATGACCATCCGTTCGGCATCCCATTCGGGCACGGCTTCGGCGCGCATCGGCACCATGAAGCGTTTGCCGCGCTTGCCATCGTCGCCCGCGGGGCGTTGGATTTCGAGCACATCGCCCGCGCCGAAATTGTCCACCGCAATGCAGTGCCCCAGATCTTCCCCATCGGTGGAAACCGCCGGCAGGCCGATCAGATCAGCGTGGTAATATTCCCCCTCGGCCAGCGCCGGCAGGGCATCGCGCGCCACGGTCAACGCCGTGCCGCGCAGCTTTTCCGCGGCAGTGCGATCGGTTACTTCGGCAAACCGGGCAATCGCCCCGCCCTTGCCATCGTCGCGCAACTGGGTCAGCGTCAGGCTGGAAGCGTTGAAGGCGCGGTAGCGCTTTAACGCCACCACGCCTTCACCAAACAGTTTCAGGCGAACTTCGCCCGCCACGCCGTGCGCACCGGTAACGGCGGCCAGCGTAACGGGACGGTTCGCAGCCAAGGTTTAGCCTTCGGCCTGTTCTTCGCCAGCAGCTTCCTCAGCGGGAGCAGCTTCTTCGGCAGCCGGAGCTTCTTCAGCAGCGGGAGCTTCTTCAGCCACAACTTCTTCGGCCGGGGCAGCGGCGGCAGCAGCAGCGGCTTCTTCAGCTTCCTTGGCAGCTTCGATCGCGGCAGCAGCCTTTTCAGCCTTTTCTTCCAGACGATCCTTGGCCTTCTGGCCCGGTTCACCCTTCTTCGGGTTCACCGTGGCAGCGCGTTCCTTGATCCCGGCCTTGTCGAGCATGCGGGCAACGCGGTCGGTCGGCTGGGCGCCAACGCCGATCCAGTAACGCACGCGATCTTCGACCAGGCGCACGCGGTTGGCATCGTCCTTAGCCAGCAGCGGGTTATAGGTGCCGACCTGTTCCAGATACTTGCCGTCGCGCGGGGCGCGGCTATTCGAAACGACGATCTTGTAATAGGGGCGCTTCTTGGAACCGCCGCGCGACAGACGCATGGAAACTGACATTTGGATTACCTTTCAATAATATTAAAAACAGATACTTGAACTTATTTCTTCAGAAAATTTGTAAGATCAGGAGCGCCGCCCAAACCGGGCATGCCGCCACCAGCGCCCGGACCACCAAGACCGGGCATAGCCGCACCAAGCCCACCCTTGCCGAACAGCTTGGCCAGCCCGCCAAGGCCGCCCATCTTCTTGATCTGCTTCATCGCGCGCTCCATTTCCTGGTGCATCTTGAGCAGCTTGTTCACATCCTGAACCTGTACGCCCGAACCGTTGGCGATGCGGATCTTGCGCTTGGCATTCAGCAGATCGGGGCGCGTGCGTTCTTTGGGCGTCATCGAACCGATGATCGCATCCATTCGCAGCAGCACCCGATCATCCATGCCGGATGATTGCATCGCCGCCTTGGCCTTCTTCATGCCCGGCAGCATCCCGGCCAGCGCGCCCAGCCCGCCCATCGCCTGCATTTGTTTCAGCTGGGTGCGCAGGTCGTTCATGTCGAACTGGCCCTTGGCCATGCGCTCGGCCATGCGTTCGGCATCTTCGGCCTCAATCGCCTGCGCCGCCTTTTCGACGATCGAGACGATATCGCCCATGCCCAGAATGCGGCTGGCAACGCGGCCCGGCTGGAATACTTCCAGCGCATCAAGCTTTTCGCCGGTCCCGGCAAACTTGATCGGTTTGCCGGTCACGGCGCGCATCGATAGCGCCGCCCCGCCGCGGGCATCGCCGTCCATCCGGGTCAGCACCACGCCGGTCAGATCGACCTGCCCGGCAAAGCTTTGCGCCACGTTGACCGCATCCTGACCGGTCAGCGAATCGACGACGAGCAGCGTTTCCTTGGGCGCCGAGATCGCGGCAACCGCCTGCATTTCGTCCATCAACTGCTGGTCGACGTGGAGCCGGCCCGCAGTATCCAGCAGCAACACATCGATCGCCTGCAGCTTGGCCGATTGCAGCGCGCGGGTGGCAATTTCCACCGGCTGCTGCCCGGCAATGATCGGCAGGGTCGCAACCGAAACTTGTTCGCCCAGCACTTTGAGCTGGTCCTGCGCGGCCGGGCGATTGACGTCGAGCGACGCCATCAGCACCTTCTTGCCGTGCTTTTCCTTGAGCAGCTTGGCCAGCTTGGCGGTGGTCGTGGTTTTACCCGAACCTTGCAGGCCGACCATCATGATCACGACCGGCGGTGCGGCCGCCAGATCCAGCCCGGGCACGTCTTCGCCGCCGAGCATTTCGACCCGCGCATCGTTGACGACCTTGACGACCTGTTGCCCCGGCGTGACCGAGCGCAGCACCGCATGGCCAATGGCCTGTTCGGTTACGTCATCAATAAACCGGCGCACCACCGGCAGGGCCACATCGGCTTCGAGCAGCGCGATTCGCACTTCGCGCATCGCATCGCGAACGTCCTGCTCTTTCAGCGCACCACGGCCGCGCAGCTTGTCAAAGACGCTGCCGAGGCGATCTGAAAGGGTATCGACCATGCGTTCGCTCACTCCACCATGGCCGAAATTGGCCGAAACGCGAAAAAAGCCGGTGGGCGAAACCTCGCCGACCAGCTTGCCGCTAGAAACTCTGTATCGAGGAATGGTGGAGCCTAGCGGGATCGAACCGCTGACCTCCTGCATGCCATGCAGGCGCTCTCCCAGCTGAGCTAAGGCCCCATTCCATTCATCGCGGCGTTCCCCGAAAGGTTCGCCATCCCCCTGCCGTGTGGCCGGGAGGCCGCCCCTCTAGTGGCGGCATTCCGGCTTGGCAAGGGGGTAATTCAATCAAACGTCGTCCGGCTCGTCATCGCCGTCCATGCCAACGCCCAGATCGTCGTCACCGCCCAAATCCACATCGTTGTCCGGCGAATCGCCGTCTTCATCGATGTCGAGGTCTTCGGCCGCCAGATCGACGTCCTCGGTCCCTTCGGGCTTGTCCTTCTGAATTTCTTCATAGGGGATCGGCTGCTTCGATTTCAGCACCGGTTCGGGATGCCACGCATACCCGCATTCGATGCAGGTTACCGGGTCATCCTTGCCCAAGTCATAAAAGCGGGTGCCGCACTTCGGGCAACCATGCTTGGTACCCCATTCAGCCTTGACCATGTCAATTCCTTGATGCTGCCCGCCACCAGAACGGCAGGCCGAAACCTTAATACGTATTGGAGAGCGCTTGCGTCTGCTCCAGCGCGGCGCGCGCCTTGCCATAGCGCGCGCCCGCTGTCAAAAGCCGCGCGCAATTCTTCATCTTTTCA
>JBDKLL010000013.1:0-5929 GCA_039795595.1 Pseudomonadota bacterium | reverse complement strand
AACCCGGCCATCGATGGCTACGGTGCCGGTGTCGCCCACCTGTGCCCATGCTGCGGCCGGCAGGGCCGCGAAAGTCAGGATCGATGTGCAAATCAGCGTCTTCATCGGATCGTTCCGGGTTGGGTGATCCCGGCGCTGGGCCGTAAGCGCGGGCGCCGGGATCACGGGGGGCGGGGTCATAACGATGGCGTCAGCGTGACTTTGACGTTGCCGGTGTATGTGCCGGCCACCAGCAAGCCGGCGGCGGTTGCGGCATTCTTCAGGGCAACGCTGATGGTGCTGTTGAACAGCCCCACCGTAACCGGGGTGCCAGCACCGGGGGTCAGCGAACTGTCGGTCCCGGTGGCAGTGCTGGCGGTGGCATCGGCGGTGTAATCGACCGTGCTGACAAACCCGCTGGGGATCGATGCGGGTGGGTTTTGCAAGGTCAGCGCGGTGGTTTCGACCGCCATCGTCGATGCCGAGCCATTGCACCAGGCATCCAGCGTTGCGGTCTGGCCATTGACGGCGGCGGTGTTCAGCGTTCCCGCGCTGGCACCCGATCCACCTTGCGCGATTTCGTTCAGGTGGATCGTGGCGTTGGGGATCGCGAACAGGCAGCGCGCGGCCACCGATCCGTCGATGTTCACCGTGCCGGTGACGCTTTGCGCCGATGCGGGGCTGGCGACCAGCAGCAACGGGGCGGCGAGGATCATGGACTTGTGCATGGCGTGCTCCGCTTGGTGGGGTCAGTTCGGGGCGATCACGACGGTGATCTTGCCGGTGTAGGTGGGCGAAGCGACCAAGAGGTCGGTCAAGGCGTTGGTGTGGTATCCGCTGGTCGTGATGTTGACGTTGCTGGCGCTGTTCGCCAGCCGCGAACCCACCGCGGCCAGTGCACTTGGCGCGGCCGACGAGGCGTTGATGAACGGGCCGTTGTTGGTGCCCACCGCCACCACCGCCACCGATGCGGTGTAATCGATGCTGTTGTCATAGCCGGTATCGGGCGATGCCGCGGTGGCCAGCGGATCGGCATCGACCGAGATTTGCGGATTGGTGCCATTGCACTTCACCGTGAACGAGCGCGTGCCGAAATCGCTCACCAGCCCGCTGCGCAGCGTGCCATTGGCCTGCGCCAGTTCGCCGAAGTTGACGGTATCGCCGAACGTGCTGCCATTGCCGGGATCGACCACGCACTTGGCGCTGACCGACCCGGTCAGATCAATCGTCCCGGTGACGTTCTGGGCTTGGGCGGCGGTCGAACCAAGCGCAACAGCGGTGACGGCAGCGGCGGCGAAAAGTGCAATCTTGTTCATCACGGTACTCCTCATTTCAGGCCGGAAACCCGGCGTTTTCAGTGCCCGTGGCCCGATCGGGCCGCGGGGTGTGCAGGCCGCCTACGAGGCGGGGGAAACCGATACGGTCAGGGTGTCGCCATATGTCCCGGCAACGAGGATGTCGGATCCGGCATAAGCCGGGGCGGAGGCCTGAATGTACGAACCGGCCAGATCGTAGGAACGCTGCAACAGCAGGCCGTTGGCGGGGCTGGCGGTGCCTTCGAAATCGCACGCGGTAACGCCCGCGGCCTGATCGATCAGGGCGACGGCACAAGCCCGTTCGACGATCCCGCCATCGGCGTTGACGTGCAGCTTCACGTCGTAGGGTGCCCGGCGGGTATAGCCGGTGACATCAGGGCCGGGGGTGGCAAGCGCGCCGTTGAGCGATGACACCGCGATCCGCCATGGGGCGGTGCAGCGCACGGTAAACGGCACTTGTCCGGACCATCCGCTGACGTCGATCTGTCCGGCGTCGATCGTTCCGTTGGGCGCGTTACCGGGAACGAACCCGCAAACCCCGCCGATCGATGCGGTGACCGGGATCTGCATTACGGCTTGGGCCGGGGCGCCGACGGGGACGCCGGTTTCAGGATAGTACGCGGTGATCGGCGTGGTTGCAGCGTGGGCCGCGCCGGGAACCGCCAGCAGCGCTGCCAGCGCGGCGGGGGCTAACCCCATCTGCAGTATCCGTTCGCGTTGCATGCGGTGCATGGCTTGGTCGCTCCACAAAAGTTCCCCACGTGGTCAGGACAGGTCCTGACCAAGGCTCTGGTTCAATTTTTTGGTGACCCTGTTGTTAGGAGTGCATTCGCGCCTGAATTCAGGTGGTTGACGCGCTAACTCCGATTTGGATGTATCTTAGTGCGCAATTGTCCATACTGACAAATATTTTCACAGGTTTGCGCAAATTGGCGCTGATTTCTGTCCAATTATGGGACGGAGAGGGCGATAAGTTTCAGAAAAACACTGTAAAAAATACAGGTGCCAAAATGCTGGAAACGCGGCGAAAAGGTTAACAGAAACGGGTAATTGGACATGATCGGGCACGTGAATAGACAGCGGTATTGCCAATTCATCGCGGCCCCAAGGCTGCGCCGAGCGCCTGCCCGGAGGCATCGAGTCGCGACCGAATTGTGCCGGGAAGCGGGGCATCAGTCGGCCGAGCATTGGCAGGCTGGGCAGCGACAGGCCCAGCATCGACAGGCCGAGCATCGACAGGCGGCACGCCTCCAGGTGGAGCGCTGGCCGGCCAGATGCCAGTGGATGGAAGAGCAATCGTGCGGAGGTGCCCATGCGCGGTTATGATCTGGCGATTGCCGGCAACGGGCTGTTACCGGCGGTGCTAGCGCTGCATCTGCGGCGGGGGTATCCGGGGCTGCGGATCCTGTTGCTGGCGGGCGACGCCCAAATTCCGGGGCACGGGCTGGAATTGGTGATGCCGGGCCGGTTGCCGCCCACCGTGCGGGACACGCTGGCGCCATGCTGCGTTGCGCAGTGGCAAGCCTTTTTCATGGCACCACCACACGGCAGCATTGCCAAGATCCGGGAAGCCGTGATCGCGGTGGATCCGGTCCAGCTCTGGGTCGATCTGGTCGATGGGTTCGGTCCGGCGGCGCTGGTTGCCGGGTGCCGGGAGTTGCATTGGTCCGATGGACGCTTGGCATGGCCGGGCCGGTCGGAACCGGTGGGCGATTTCATTGACTTGCGCGGCTTGGCCGATGTTGCGGCAATGACCGATGTGGTTGAAGGTCCGGGGCTGGGGGCGCTGGAATTGCCCGCCTTATCGGATTTCAGCGCGCCCGATGCGCCGTGGTCGTGCCTGCTGCATCTGCCGATCGGCCGGGGGCGCGTGGCCGCGCGGCGGCTGTCCCGCGGCACCGCGGGCTGGATTCCTGCGGACATTTCCGGTTTGCCCGGCGGCGATAATTACCAGTTGCTGCACGCCGCGGGGGCAGGGTTGCGGTGATCCGCAGGGCAGGACGGCACCGTTTTTAACGGCTGCGTTGCAACGTTCCATCGGGTTTCATGCGCATCGCCAGCGATCCGGTTAGCCCCGGGAATGTGGGCCACAGGCCCTGAACCAGCGCCATCCGGCTTTCCGATGGTCCGCCTGCCTGCCGTTCGTACATCCAGTAATTGCGCATCACGATGTTCACGTACCCGCGGGTTTCCCAATAGGGTACGCTTTCGATCCACAGTAGTGGATCACCCTTGTCGCGGATTTCGGTGTTCCAGCGCGTCACCGGGAGCAGCCCGGCGTTATAGGCCGCCATGACTTTGGGCAGCAGCCCTTGGGTGCCGGGGGCATCCTTCAGCGTCTGCAAATGCTGTTGCCCGAAGGCAAGGTTGATTTCCGGGCGGACCAGATCGGCGGGCGAACCTGCCACGCCAAGGCTGGCGGCATGATCGCGCGCGGCGCTGGGCATGATCTGCATCAGCCCTTTGGCCCCGGCCGGGCTGGTTACCCCGGCGCGGAAGATCGATTCTTGCAAGGCGTGGGCATAGACCAGCGCCGGATCGACCCGCCAGCCGGTGGTCGGGGTCCACTTGGGCGTGGGGAACCGGGCGGCCGGTTCGGATCTGGCCCCCGCGGGGGCGTTATAGGCCATCCATAACTGGGTTGAAGGCAGGCCAAGGTCGCGGGCAAGCCGCGATAGCGGCTGGTATTGCGCCGGGTTGCCGATCCGTGCCTGATGGCGCAGCACTTCATCGGCCAGCCCGTCTTCCCCGATTTCGGCCAGCATCACGGCGGTGCGGACATTCGGGACATCGCGCAAGCTTTGCCAATCGGCGGCGGAAAAATCGGGCTGTTCGTGGGTGCGCGGCAAAGTCAGCCCCAGCTGTTCCGCCGCCAGCATGCCGTAAAGCGTTTCATCGCGCCGGGCCGCCGCCTTGAGCGGGGCGGAAGCCTGTTCGGGCAAGCGGCAGCGCACCAGCGCGCGGCTTTGCCAGTAAAACGCCGCGGCGGCCAATTCGGCGTTGTCGGCAGCTTGCGCGGTGCGGGCAAACGCATCGGCCGCGCTGGTGCAATCATCCAGCCGCCACGCGGCCAGCCCGGCCGTCCACCAGCCTTCCGCCACCCATGGGCCGGCACCATCCTGCGCGGTCTGCGCAAGGGCATAGGCACCGGCATCGTCGTTTTCGATGTAAAAGCTCCACGCGATCTTCGCCCGCCATTCGGCCCGGGTGGGGGCAGATAGCTGGGTGTCGATCCCATCGAGCAGGGCCTTGGCCCCGGCCGGGTTATCCGCCTTGATCTGCGCGGTGATCGCCCCCGCCACGGCGGTCGGCATCGTGCCATCGTTGGTATCGCGCGGGCGGACGCGCTTGGGCCGGGTTGGGGTGGTGGTGAACCAGTTGGTGCCGGGCAGCGCGGGCAAGGCCGTGGCCCCGCGCTTGCTGGCGAGCGCGCGGACTTGTTCCGCCTGTGGCAGGTCGGTGCCAGTGGCCAGCCACGTGCTAAGCGTGGGCAGATCGATTTTGGGAGAAGTGGATGCAAGATAATATTCGGCGCGGGCCACCTGATGCAGCGGGCCATCGGGCCGTTCGGTCAACAGGGTTTGCAGCTTGGCCCAATCACCGGCATCGATTGCGGTGAACAGCCCTTTATACCAATCGCGGTCTTCGCGGCTGAGCAGGGTGGGCACGGCGCTGCGATCGGCGCGATTGCCAAAATAGCTGACCGCCGCGCTATTGGCATGGGCGGCCAGCGGCGTGCCAGCGGCCAGCCCGGCCAGCAGGATTGCGGTAATCCGCCGGGATATTCCTGACATTGCGCCGCGCTTCACGCTCGTTTGTTCCGTCCAGTCGCCTGCGGATGGGTCAGGCGCTCCAGTCGAGCAGTTCCTGCCACAGCCTTGCCTTGCCACGCGGCCGAACCAGCAGTGCGGCCAGCCCCGGCGCGACAAGCACCGGAACGTTCGTGCCGTCTTGGTTAAATTCGCGCAAAGGTTCAGCGGTTTTCGTCGGGTCGTGGCCAAGAAGCGACGAGATGTGCGCACCGAACAACAACAGCCGGCGTGGCCGGGCCAGACGGACGTGCTGCGCGGTAACATCGCCCAGCCCGGCGGCGTGTAGCGCAGCCCAATCGGGCATGGGCGTGTGCCGGGGGAGGACGCTGGCAACATAAGCCTGATCGGGCGCGATCCCCAGTGCGGTCAGGATTGCGTCCAGCATCCGCCCCTGCGGGCCGGACAGCAGGCGATCGCCATCGTCGGCTTCGGGGTGATCGACCAGCACCATGACTTCGGCCCCGGCGGTTCCCCGGGGGGCGACGCGCCCGGCAATCTGGCCGCCATCGAGCGACGGTTCATGCTGCCACCACGCGGCGAATGCGACCAGATCTGTGGGTAAGGCATCGGCCGCGCCGCCAATCCGCACCGCGGGTTCGGGCGCGGGCGGGGGGGGCGGCACGAATTGCGGTTGGGGCGGGGCGTTGGCCGCGGTGGGTTCCGGTTCGGCCAGCCAGCCGTGCGATTCGTCGGAAAAAGCATGATCCACCCCGGCTTCGCGCCACCACGCGATGGCCGCGGCAAAATCGCCAGCTGCGATGCCGTTACGGTTCGCCGCGGCTGGGGCCGTTTGTTCGGAGAAAGTCACAACTGCGGTCTTGA
>JBDKLL010000012.1:0-11098 GCA_039795595.1 Pseudomonadota bacterium | reverse complement strand
GGGTTGAACCGATTCTGGGCGGATTGGTGGCAATCCATTCGGGCTGGAAGATTTGACCCGGCCAACCACGCATCTGCTGCGCCTGCTGCGCTGGGGCCGAACGCTGGCCCGGCATGGCGCGTTGCGCGGGATCGAACGCGATCCCAATGCCCCCGCGGCAGTGCGGCGGTTGTGCCGGATCGCCCGATTCGGCACGTTTCAGCCGCGCGTGCCGGATTACGCCGGCGCGTTTCAGGACATCGGACCGGCTGCGATCAAGCTGGGGCAAACCCTGGCCACCCGCCCCGATATCGTCGGCGATGAAGCCGCCAACAATCTGCTGCTGTTGCAAGACAGCCTGCCGCCGGTCGATTTCGCGCTGATCCGGCGGGAAATCGAAACCAGCTTCGGCAAGCCGCTGGAACAGCTGTTCGCCAGCATCGATCCCGAACCCATCGGCGCGGCTTCGATCGCGCAAGTGCACCGCGCGGTAACCGGCGATGGCCGCACCGTGGCGGTGAAAGTGCTGCGTCCGGGCATCCGCGAAAAGTTTGCCCGCGATATCGCAACGTATGAATGGGCTGCGGCCCATCTCGAAGCGCTGGGCGGTGAAGCGGCGCGGCTGCGCCCGCGGTTGGTGATCGCCAATTTCAAGCGCTGGACCTTGCGCGAACTTGACCTGCGGCGCGAAGCGGCTTCGGCTTCGGAACTGGCCGATATGATGCGCGCCGATGGAGGATACCGCGTCCCCGCGGTCGATTGGGACCGCACCAATGGCCGGGTGATGACGATCGACTGGATCGACGGCACCAAGATCAGCGAAACGCAAGCCCTGCGCGATGCCGGGCACGATCTGCCGGCACTAGCCCGGCGGCTGGTGCTGACGTTCCTGCATCAGGCGATCAGTGGCGGTTATTTTCATGCCGATATGCACCAGGGCAACCTGTTCGTGCAGGCCGACGGATCGATCGCCGCGATCGATTTCGGGATCATGGGCCGGATCGACCGGCGCGCACGGCTGTGGCTGGCAGAAATCCTGTATGGGCTGACCACCGGCAATTACCGCCGGGTGGCCGAAATTCATTTCGAGGCGCAATATGTGCCGAGCTATCATTCGGTTGATGAATTCGCGACCGCGCTGCGCGCCGTGGGTGAACCCACGCGCGGCCGCCCGGTCAGCGAACTGTCAGTCGGCCAGATGCTCGACAGCCTGTTCGCGATCACCCGTGAATTCGATATGCAAACCCAGCCGCACCTGCTGCTGCTGCAAAAGACGATGGTGATGGTCGAAGGGCTGGCGACCCAGCTCGATCCCACGATCAACATGTGGGACGTTGCCAGCCCGTTCGTGCAAAGCTGGATCCGCGACGAACTGGGGCCTGAAGCCGCCATTGCCGATCGGTTGAAGCAGGACGCGCAAACCCTGCTGGGGCTGCCCGATCTGATCCGCCGGATCGAAGATCGCTTCCCCGCCAAAGGCGGCGCACCCGATGCCCCGCCCTTACCCGAAATCGAACTGGTCTGGGACAAACGGCCCGCCTCGACCGGCTGGGGTGGCCGCCTGCTGGCGCTGCTGATCGGTGGCGGCGCGGCCTGGGGCGCGCAGGCGCTCGGCTGGTTCTGACACGATGGACCTTGATGCCCTGATCCTGCACGTCTTTGGCACCGAAGACCCGGCCGAACTGACCGAAGCAGACTATGAACTGGGGCTTGAACGGCTCAAGATCGGG
Source organism: Pseudomonadota bacterium (assembly GCA_039795595.1). GTDB lineage: Bacteria > Pseudomonadota > Alphaproteobacteria > Sphingomonadales > Sphingomonadaceae > Novosphingobium. Next base: position 9,389 of record JBDKLL010000012.1, on the reverse strand, counting down.
TTTGGCGTCGAACGCGAACCCGGCCGCAAGTTCGCGCTGTGGACCTTGATGGATGCGCTGGGTATCGCGCCCCTGCCAGCCGATGCTTTTGCCAAAGAACCCCTGCTCAGGGCGGCAGCCGAAGATTACCTGAAAGCCGCGTTCCGACTGGAACGGGACGCAGACCCCGCTTGATCGCGCCTGCGATGACCACCCCCGCCCTGCCGATCGTTTATTGTCACGGCTTGCCGGGGGGCAGCGGCGAATGGGCAGCCTGTGCGCCAGCCGGGCAATCCGCCTTTGCACCGGATCGCAATGCACCGATCATGCCGGCCGCGCTGGCCGCGCAAGTGCGCGCAGAATTTGGGAGCACACCAATCCGCCTGATCGGCTTTTCGCTGGGCGCGTCGGTGGCGCTGGCACTGGCCCGGGAACTGGGCGATCAAGCGGCTTGTATCGATCTGGTCTCACCCGCTGGGCCGCTGCAACTGGGCGATTTTCTGAACGCGATGGCCGGCGGCCCGTTGTTTATGCTGGCCGCCCGGCACCCGCGCCTGTTCCGGGGCGTTGCCCGGCTGGAAAGCCTGCTCGCGCGCGCCGCGCCGGCTTTTCTGTTTGACCGCCTGTTCGCCAGCGCCGCCGGTGCGGACCGGGCGCTGCGTACAGATCCGGCCTTCCGCGCGGCGATGGCGCAGACCCTGCGCAGTGGGTTGGGCCATGACCCGCGCGGGTTCATCCACGAAGTCACGGATTATGTCGCCGATTGGCGAGCCATGCTGAGCCAGTTCGATCGCCCCGTCACGATCTGGCAGGGCGATGCTGATAACTGGACGCCGCCGGCGATGAGCGCGGCCTTGGCCGCCGCCCTGCCCGGCCCGGTTACGTTGCACCACCTGCCGGGTTGTTCGCACTATTCGGCACTGCGGGCCGCGCTGGCGCAGTTGAGCGAACACCCCACCTGAAACGCGAAGCGCCCCGGCCCTGCAACAGGACCGGGGCGCTGCATTTGCCCGCGCGGGACGAGGGCGCTTAGAACTTCGAGCCAACGCGCAACCCGTACGTGCGGGGCTGGTTTGGCACGATATAAGTGCGCGAGCACAGACCGCACTGGACATAGCGCGACAGGTCGCCGCGTTCATCGAGCACGTTCGACACGAACAGTTCCAGATTGAACCGATCCCAATCGGCACCAACCGCCAGGTTGACCTGTGCAAACGCGCCCAGATCACCCATCAGTTCGGCATTCGCGGTGCGCAAGTCCGACGGGGCAGAGCCCTGATAGGTAGCGTTGACCTGGCCATAAGCCTTGGCATCGCCCACCGGCACGCTGTAGCGCGCGGTGCCGCTCATCTTGAACTTCGGCGTGATCGGCAGGCGGGTGCCCGTCGGCGCATCGATCGAATTGCCGCCGGTTGCGCACGTATACGTAACGTCAATCGCGTGGCACAAGTTCTGGCGAGTCTTGGCATCGGCATAAGCCGCCGCCAGATTGATGGTCAGCGGCCCGGCAAAGACTGAAGCATCCAGATCAACCCCGCGGATCCGCGCATTGGGACCGTTGGTGATGATCGTGAAGCTGTTCGGCCCAAGGTAGCTGAACTGGAAGTGTTCCCAGTCCTGCTGATAGACCGCACCATTAAAGCGCAGCAGGCCATCGGCCAGCGTGGTCTTGAAGCCCACTTCATAGTTCATCAGGTAATCGGGGTTATAGGCCCCGAAATCGCCGCGGCGGTTGATCCCGCCCGGACGGAAGCCCTTGCTGACAGTGGCATAGACCATCGCGTCCTTGCTGGGCTTCCACGTGGCGTTGAAACGATAGGTCACGCCATCGCCCTTCGCACGGGTTGGGATGGCGGTGCCGTTGCTCCACACGCCAAGGTTGGTGCAAGGGCTGCCTTCGACAACGCCCGGCGCCAATGCCACCCCGGCAGTGCCCTTCACGCTGGTCAGGCGTGCGCCGGACGTGGTGAAGCACTGGATTACCCCGGTCTTCGAACTGTAGGCCCCGTTCGGCGGCGAAGCAGTGAAGTTGCTGCCCGGGTTGCGGCCAAAACCGAAGAACCCGATCAACGAGTTATCATACTTGAACAGACGACCACCCGCGGTCAGCGTCAGCGACGGATCAAGATCCCACGATACTTCACCAAACGCGGCATAGTCCTTGTCGACACGTTCCTGCTGGGTCAGCCACAGGGTGCCCGGATGCCCGTTCACCGACAAGCTCGCGCCCAAGTTGGGGATCTGATAGTCTTGGTGGATCAAGTTCGACTGGCGCTGGAAGAACACCCCGCCCACCATGCGAACCGGCTTGTCCGACGGCGAAGCGATGCGCAGTTCCTGGCTGAGCTTCTTGAAGTGATCGCTGCCGATCACCTTCTGGCGCGGATCGATCGTGTTGCCGGCCGCATCCTGATAGGCGAAGTAATATGCCAGTCCGCCGACACTTTCGTAATAGCTGTCATAGGCTTCGGCATAATCGGTGTAATCGCTTTCCGAGTAAGTCTTGCGATCAAGGTAGGCCCCGGCATAAGTCAGATCCCAGTTGCCGATCTTGCCTTCGATGGTCAGCGCCGCCTGCACGAACTTGTCGTTGCGCAGATCGGGATAGAAGTGCTGGTATTGCAGATCGCCCACGGTCGGATCGTAACCGTAGTTCCCGTGCGCCTTCATTTCCTGATAGACGGCCGACGGCGTAACGGTCCAGCTATCGTCAAGGTCAACCTTCAGCGCGGCCCGGCCACCATAAGTTTCGGTGTAGTTGGCGTCCTGCTTGACCAGCGCCGCGTTGCTTACCGACACGCCATCAAGCTTGCAGCCCGAAACATCCCCATTGCTGTCGAACAGCGTGGTGCCACAGAACGTGCGGCGGCCCGCCACGTTGTCAAGGTAACCGGCATCGCGCTGCCAGAACCCGACCACCCGCAGGGCAGCGGTTTCGGATAGCGGGGTGTTGACCATGCCTTCCAGCTTGCCGCCCACGCCGCCCTTGTGAACCGTGTTCACTTCGCCATCGACCCGGCCTTCGAACCCGGCGGTTGATGGCTTGTTGGTGATGATGCGGATCGTCCCGGCTTCTGAAGATGCACCATAAAGGGTGCCCTGCGGCCCGGCGAGGCTTTCGATCCGGGCCACGTCATAAACGTGCACGTCAAGGTTGCCGCCGATCGTGGTCACCGGCTGTTCATCGAAATAGACGCCGACGGAAGGCAGCGAACCCGAGTGGTTGCCATCGCCGCCCGATGCCACGCCGCGCATATAGATCACGTTGGTGCCCGGCGTACCGCCCGACTGCGCCGAAACCGAAGGCAGCTGCTGCGAATAGGACGAGAAGTTCGAGATGTTCAGTTCATCGAGCTTCTTGGTGCTGAGCGCCTGAATCGAAATCGGCACATTCTGCAGGTTTTCGCTGCGCTTCTGGGCGGTAACAACGATGACGTTGCTGTCCTCATTGCCGCCATCTTGTGCCAGGGCAGGCGCAGCAACCAGCGCGGTGGTGGTGAAAAGCGCGGCAAACGCGGCGCGGCGGGAAGCAGTACGCATGAAACCCCCTGAGTTTCTCTATCTTGACCGATCGACCCTGATTCCTGCGAACGCCAGCGTCAAGAGCCAGTGCGCAGTTTTATTGCGCGTGCGCGGCAATGCGTGGCGAATTTACCACTCTGCGGGAACCTGCGGGTAATGATCCAGCACATCGCCCAGCGCGGCGCGCAGCGGATCCAGATGTCCGGCATAGGCCTTCCAGCCTTCGGTCCCGTCACGGAAAATCGGCTGGCGGACCTGTTCGGAACTGGCGGTGCGCACGGCCCGCTCGGTCTTGTGAAAGGCAAGGCAGCCCGGTTCAAATGCGACCCCGCAGAAATCGAGCAAGGCGCGCACTTCCGCTTCGGTATCATCAACCATCCGTTCGTAAATCACCCGGTGGACCCGGCCCGGTTGAACCCGATCGATATGCGCCATCAACCGCACGTAATCCCGGTAATACCGCCCCATATCCTCCAGCGAATAGCTGAATGCCTGCCCGCGCGCGAAGTGCTGCTTGAAATTGGAAAAGCAGCAACCCAGCGGATGGCGGCGCGGATCGATGATCTTGGCGTTGGGCAGCACCGCCATGATGAACACCACGTGCGCCCAGTTGTTGGGCAGTTTATCGATGAAGAATGGCCGCTCGGTTTTGCGCTGGATACGGGTGCGGCGCAGGTACTCTTCGCCCGCGGCGTGTAACTGGTCCGCCGAAAGATCGGGCAGCGACACCGGATAGCGCGGTTCACGCCGGGCCAGCACCGGCATATCGGGCAGTTCGCTGGTGCCTTCGATCAGGCTGTGGCTCGACAGGATCTGTTCAACCAGCGTCGATCCCGCGCGCGGCATCCCCAGCACAAAGATCGGATCGGCCGCATCGCAGCCCTGCCCGGCCCGAGCAGCAAAAAATTCAGGGGTGGCCAGTTCGATCAACCGGTCAACATAGCGGCTGGTTTCGGCGGCATCGTAATCCAGCCGGGTGCGGCGCAAGGCATTGCCTGCCCGGTAATGCGCAAAAGCCGCATCGGCCTGCCCACGATCTTCCAGCGCCTTGCCCAATGCAAAATCAAGGTGAAAGCGATCTTCTTCGGCAATATCGCCGCGCGCCAGCCCAGCTTGCATCGCCGCGATATCGGCATCGAAAAACTTCACGGTCTTGAGGTTGGCCAGGCTCCACCACGCTTCGCCCAGTTCGGGCATCAGTTCGATCGCCTTGCGATAGGCCGCGATCCCATCCTCGGTGCGGCCGACGGTCTTGAGCATGTGGCCATAGCTCATCCAAATCCGCGGCTGACGTCCAGCGCGCTGCAGCACCTGTTCGTATAGCGCCAGCGCATCGTCGAATTCGCCGATCCGGCCCAGCGCAGCTGCCTGCAGATTGGCATGGCCAGGATTGTCAGGCTCTTCAGCGGCCACCCGGTTCAGTTCGGCAATCGCGTCTTCGGGGCGGTTCTGGCGATAGAGTACCAGCGCGAGATTGGCCCGCGCCGCAGTGAACGCGGGGGACAGTTCCAGCGCCCGGCGCAGCAGGTTTTCGGCATCGCGATAGCGGCCAAGCCGGCCCGCCAATTCGGCAAACATCCGGATCGCCGCCACATCGAACGGATCGTCCTTCAGGTGCGCGCGCAACAACGGTTCGGCGCGCGGCAGGTCGCCCGCGTTAAGCGCCACTGCGGCGTCGATCAGCCGGGGTGGGTATTTGCCAAGGCGAGCAAGCCAGCTCTGGGTGTTCACAGTTGCCATCGCCGCGCAAGAAACATGGTGACGCCGTGCAATCAAGCGATAGGTTGCGCGGCGAAAGGAAAATCAATGAACGGATCGGGGGGGGCAACCCCGCGCAAGCTGGGTTTTTGGGCAGTGCTGGCGCTGTGCGTGGGCAACATGATCGGATCGGGCATTTATTTGCTGCCCGCCACGCTGGCGCCGCTAGGCTGGAACCAGTTGCTGGGCTGGCTGATCACCATCGCCGGTGCGGTATCGCTGGGCGCGGTGTTCAGCGGGCTGAGCGCCAAAGTGCCGCTGGCCGGCGGGCCTTATGCTTACGCTACCACCGCATTCGGCCCGCTGCCGGGGTTCATCACGGCGTGGAGCTATTGGGTGATGACGTGGGTTGGCAACGGCGCGATTGCCGTGGCCGTGGTCAGCAACCTCAGCCTGATCTTTCCGGCCATCGCCACCACGCCGGGGCTGCCCGCGGTGCTGGCGGTGGGCTGCGTGTGGTTGCTAACGCTGATCAACATCGCCGGGGTGCGCGCCGCAGGGCGGGTGCAGGAAGTGACCACGGTGCTCAAACTGCTGCCGCTGCTGGCGCTGATCGCCTTGGCTGGCTGGCTGTTTGCCAGCGGCGCACCGCAAGCGCCCGATCCCGGCGTGGCGATCGCCCCGGGTGCGGTGGCCGCCGCCGCCGGGCTGACGTTCTGGGGGTTTCTCGGGCTGGAATCGGGCACGGTTCCGGCAGACAAAGTGCAAGACCCCCAACGCAACGTCCCGCGGGCCACGCTGTATGGCGTGGTGTTGACGGGTGTGGTCTATCTTGGGATCTCGCTGGCCTTCGCGCGTTACATGCCGATGCAGCAGGCGGCCGGATCACCGGCCCCGGTGGCCGATTTTCTCGGCGCGCATTTTGGCGCGGGCGTGGGCGAAGTGGTTGCCCTGTTCGCCGCGATCAGCGCGTTTGGTGCGCTTAACGGCTGGATTTTGGTGCAAGGCGAAATGCCGTGGGCGATGGCACGCGGCGGCGTGTTCCCGCGCTGGTTCGCCGCGGAAAGCCGCGCTGGCACCCCGGTGCGCGGGCACGTTCTGTCCAGCACGTTGGTGACCATGCTGACGCTTGCCAACTACCAAAAAGGCATGGCCGATCTGTTCGGGTTCATCGCCTCGGTCAGCTTGGCCGCGGGGTTGCTGGCCTATCTGATGAGCGCGCTATCTGCGCTGCGCCTGCTGCCCGGCCAGCGCCCGGTGATGGCCGCCGCCGTGGTGGCAGCGGCCTTTACCATTTGGGCCGAATGGGGCCTTGGCCCGCAAGCGATCGGGTATGGCGGGCTGCTGATCGGCGCCGGGCTGCCGTTTTACGGGCTGGTCAGGAGCGCAGCAGCTTCCGGATAAAGGGCCGATCAGCCAGAATCGCGTGGGCGGCGTTATGGCCGGGCGCGCCAGTAACCCCGCCGCCCGGATGGGTACCCGCCCCGCACATGTACAGCCCCTTGATCGGCCCCCGGTAATCGCCATGGCCCAGCACCGGCCGTGCCGCCCAAAGCTGATCAAGGCCCATGTTCCCGTGCATGATATCGCCGCCGATCAGCCCGAACTTGCGTTCCAGATCGAGCGGCGAATGGATTTGCCGGGCGATCACGCTGGCCTTGAAGTTGGGGGCATGATCGTTGACCGTGTTGATGATCAGATCGGCCACGGTTTCGCGGTGCGCATCCCAATCAACCTGCGGATCGAACTGCTGGCAGAACAGGCTGGCGACGTGTTGGCCCGGCGGGGCCAGTGTATCGTCAACCGTGCTGGGGATGGTGATTTCGACGATCGGCTGTTTTGACCAGCCGTGCTGCTGGGCATCGATGAACGCCTGATCCATGTAATCCATGCCCGGTGCGATAATGATCCCGGCGGTGTGATGTTCGGCCCCGTGCTGTTTGTGGCCCTTGCCCGGCAGCACGGTGAAATCCGGCAGTTCCGAAAGCGCCACGTTCATCCGGAAGGTGCCGGAACACGTCTTGAAGCCTTTGATCCGGCGCTTGAAATCGGCATCCAGATCGCTCTGGTCCACCAACTGGCGATAGAGCAGCGCCGGGCCGGCGTTCGATGCCACCACGCTGGCCGCCAGTTCTTCGCCGCTCGCCAGCCGCACCCCAACCACTTTGCCGCCATCGACCAGCACTTGTTCCACCGGCGCTTCAAGGCTGATTTCCACCCCGGCCGCTTCGCACGCGCGGGCCATCGCCTGCGTGATCGCACCCATCCCGCCGATGGCATGGCCCCACGCGCCCAGTTTGCCGTTCACTTCGCCGAACACATGGTGCAGCAGGACATAAGCCGAACCGGGCGTGGAAACCCCGGCGAAGTTGCCGACCACGGCATCAAAGGCGAACGCGGTCTTGACCCGGTCATCCTCGAACCAGCCATCAAGAAAATCCCGCGCCGACTTGGTGAAAATATCAAGCAGGTCGCGCTGAACCGAAAGATCCATCTGCGCCATCGGCCAGCCCTGCTTGGCCGCCGCGATCAGCGATGACAACCCGCCGCCAACGTTGGGCGGAATTTGCAGCGCTAGATCGCGCAGCACCCCGGCCACCTTTTCCAGCGCAGCATCGTAATGCGGATAGGCTGCGGCATCAGCTTTCGAAAAGCGCGCAAATTCCGCCTCGGTCCGGCCCGGCCCGCCACCCAGTTTCAGGTAATCATCGGCGAACGGGAAAAAGTTCGACACCTGCCGTTCGACCACGCGATAGCCATAATCGTGCAACTTCATGTCCGCGATCACTTGCGGGCGCAGCAGGCTGACGGTGTAGCTGGCGGTGGAATTGCGGAAGCCGGGGTGGAATTCTTCGGTCACGGCAGCACCACCAACCACGTGGCGGCGTTCCAGCACCCGCACCCGCATCCCGGCTTTTGCCAGATAAAAAGCGCAAGTCAGGCCATTGTGGCCACCGCCGATAATCAGCGCATCATAAGTCTTGGTCATGGGTGCTCCCCGGTAATCGTCGCTATCTGGTGTGGTTACCCGCGGCTCCAGCCCGGTTTGGGCGGGAACGGCTGGCGGGCTTCGGGAATGATCATGCGGATCTTGCGGGCAAAGCTGCGCAGGCAGGTTTCGCTCCGTCCGATCGGCCCATTGCCATAAGTCTTGCTGGCCATGCCTTGCTGAACCCGGCCAATCAGCCAGGTGTCTTCAGCATTGACCACCCGGTTGATCCGCCAGTTGGCATAACGCACCAGTTTCAATTCGCGCGCCTTGCCCGGCGGGGTAAAGCTATCAGGCAGGCAATAGGCCACTTCGCGCAGCAAACATTCGGTTGGGCTGATCGGCAGCCACTGCATGAAATCGATCTGATCGGCGTAGATATCAAACGCCATGTTCGGCCACAGTTTGTAATACAGCCAGCGCTGGTGCGCGGCTTCGGGCAAATGGTCCAACCGCGGCAAGTGCGTGCGATAGACCTTTTCCCAGAAGTTCTGCCGATCATCCTGCACCACATCGCCATACAGTCGATCGGCCCAACCGTGCGGTTCGATCCGGTAACTGCGCCCCAGCAGCCGGGTCAGCCCATCGTGGCTGACGGGGATATGCAGGTTATCGGAATAATTATCGCCAACGTTTTTCCAGTTCACGGCGCGTGGGCGCAGGCGCACTTCGTCCATCCGCCGCATATCGGCAAAGCGATATTGCGCCACTTCATCTTCGAACGGGGCCATCATCGCCGCAACGCTGGGGAAACCCGCATCTTCCAGCCGCACGAACACGAACCCATGCCACACTTCCAGATCGACCGGGACCAGCCCGCTTTCTTCCATCCGCAGCGCCGGGTATTCCGATTTCATCGGCACCCCGGTTAACCGCCCATCGGTTTCGAACACCCAGGCGTGATAGGGGCAGACCAGCTTTTTCGCGCAGCCCGAAGGCCCTTCGACCAGCCGCATCGCGCGGTGGCGGCAAACGTTGGTGAAGGCCCGCACGCACCCGTCATCGCCGCGGATCACCACCACGCTTTCGCCCAGATAATCGATCGTGTGGTATTCGCCGGGATTGGCGATCTCGCTGACGTGGCAGACGATCTGCCAACTGGGGCGAAAGATCCGCGCCATTTCCAGATCGAAGAATTCCTGATCGTGATAGATCCAGCCCGGCAGGCTGAAATCGGCATCAGGATCGACATCGTCCCCTT
>JBDKLL010000011.1:0-2532 GCA_039795595.1 Pseudomonadota bacterium | reverse complement strand
GGCCAGTTCGCGGACCAGCTTGCTATCGATGTTCATACCACCATTCCCGGAACGGCTGGCGCCTTTTGCGTCGCTCATGCGATCCTCTTGTTGAAGCTAATCCACCGCCTATGCGCGGGTGAAACCGCAGTTACAAGGGTGTAATGCAGGCTTTTCCCCTAGTGCAGCCGAGCTGTGTGCAGCCAAGCTGTCCGGACTTAGAGCCGCACAGCGGCTTCGAGCGCCACGAGGTAGCTGTCCGGGCCAAACCCGCAGACCGTGCCCTTGGCCGCCATGCCGACAAAGCTCTTGTGGCGAAATTCTTCGCGCAAATGCGGGTTGGACAGGTGGACTTCGATCACCGGCACCTTGATCGCCCGGATCGCATCGTGGATCGCCAGCGAGGTATGGGTATAGGCCCCGGCGTTGAGCAACACCGCATGCGCCCCGGCTGCGTTGGCCGCTTGCAACCAATCGACCAGCTGGCCTTCATGGTTCGATTGGTGCGCTTCGATCGCATAGCCCAGTTCTGCGGCGCGCGCAGCGATGCGGGCATCGATATCGCCCAGCGTTTCGCGGCCATAGATCTCCGGCTCGCGGGTGCCGAGCAGGTTCAGGTTCGGTCCGTGCAGGACATGGATGACTTTGCTGCTCACGCTTCGGCTCCCCGCGGGTAAACTGTGCAGTCTCCATAGCCGCACCGCGCCGCGGCACAAGTGCCGGCGCACGTGGGGCGTTGATCTGCAAGGGGCGTAGGCGGGCTTAGGTGCCGTCGGCTGGTTCGGCGGCTGGCTCGGCCTCGGCCGGTTCCTGTTCAGGTTCGCTGGCTGCGGGGCGGGTAAAGGCGGCTTGCCGTGCGGCGGCTTCGGCGCGCTTTGCCGCGGCTTCGGCCCGGACGGCCGCAGCTTCAGCACGGGCCAGCGGTTCGGATGCGGCCGGACTAGGCTGAGTGCACGCAGTCAGCAGGGCGCATAGCGCCGCAATTGTGGTTCGGGTGGGGGTTTGAATCATTGCAAGCCTCTAGCAATCGGCCGCGTACAGCGGCGCAGCGCCATCACCCTAACGCATAAAGCTTACCCGAAGTTGACCACGGCCGCCGATTCAGCGGTCGCTCCCCGCAACTTTGCCCCATTGCCGCGCGGCGGTATAGCCAAGGTAGCCGGTGCCAAAGAGCGCGTAGAGCGGTTCCGGCAACCCGGTCAGATAGGCGTTCATCCCGTGTGCGATGGCAATCGCCTTGTCCGGCCGGAAGGCGGATAGCAGCCCCATCGGCACGGCCCACAGCAGCAGGGCATACATCACGTAAAGGAAGCTTGGCCGCGCCCGGCTGGTCCACGGATCCGCCGAATGTGCGTCGGCCACGATCGCCGCAAGCCGGGCATTGATCAGAGCCAGGTCTTGCGAACCTTGCAGTTGCAGCAGTTCAAGCTTGGCCTGATCGCGGGCTGCCTTGTCCGGGATGACTTTGTCGATGATCGCCGCAATCGGTGAAATCAGCGCTTCAAGAATGGCCATGCGCAGTCCTTTCTGGGGGGAGGGGCTGGCACGATACGCATTTGCGATGATGTAGGAAAATGGGCTTGCGTTTACCGGACCGTGCCGGAAACTAGGGTTTGCGATAAACCACAGGGCGAACACCAATGACCGCGATCCAGATCACCGTGCAAGGCGGGGTGCGCACGATTACGCTGACGCGGCCCGAATCGCTCAATGCCTTGACCGAGGCAATGCATTGGCAGCTGGAAGACGCGTTCAATGCCTTCGCCGCGGCTGATGATGAACAGATCTGCGTGCTTACGGGCACCGGGCGGGCGTTTTGTGCCGGTTCCGATCTCAAGGAAGCCGCGGCGATCGGTTCGCGCGGCTATCCCGCGCATGGCTATGCCGGGCTGATCGAGCGGTTCGATTGCCCCAAGCCGATTATTGCCGCGGTCAATGGACTGGCCTTGGGCGGCGGGTTCGAACTGGCACTGGCTTGCGATATCGTGATTGCAACGGAAAGCGCCAGCTTTGGCTTGCCCGAGCCGCTGGTTGGGGCAATCGCGCTGGGTGGGGGCTTGCACCGGCTGGTCCGGCAGGCACCGCTCAAACAGGCGATGGGGATGATCCTGGCAGCACGCCGGGTCGGCGCGGCCGAGGTCGAACGCATGGGGCTGGTGACCGAAGTGGTTCCCGATGGCGAACTTGATGCCGCCGTTGCCCGCTGGTGCGCCGATATCCTGCGCGCTTCGCCGGTTTCCGTGCGCGCGTCGAAGGAATTGGCACTGCGCGGGCTGGCGGCGGCCGATGTGCAGGCCGCGATGGCCGCGCAACCGGATGATCCGGCATTCATTGCATGGCGCACCAGCGACGATGCACGCGAAGGCCCCCGAGCTTTCGCGGAAAAGCGCCCGCCGAACTGGCGCGGAAAATAATTGGCTGGTTTTGAAAATTTGGTCGGGACGAGAGGATTCGAACCTCCGACCCCCACACCCCCAGTGTGATGCGCTACCAGGCTGCGCTACGTCCCGACCGTGTTTCCGCAGCGCCGCTTGGGCCGCGAGAGCCGCGCCT
>JBDKLL010000010.1:0-5101 GCA_039795595.1 Pseudomonadota bacterium | reverse complement strand
CCGTTGATCGCCGCCATATGCCCGCCCGGGAGTCGGTCGGACGCTTGCGTCCGCCAACCTGGTCAGGTCCGGAAGGAAGCAGCCACAACGGGTTGCGGCGGGTCGGCCGGCTCCTTTTACTTTTCCGGCGTCTGCGCTTACCAAGGCGGCAATGGACGATTCACCCGACATTTTCGGCACCGCGCCCGAACCCGAAGATAACGCCCCCAGCGCGGCCGAGTTGGAAGCGGCGGGGCAATCCTCGATGTTTGGCGGGCCTGCACCAGAGCCTGCACCTGCACCAGTGACAACGCCCGAACCGGCCCCGGCCACGGCTTCGCCCACCGTTGCCCTGGTTGCCGCTGCCCCTGCGCCTGCGCCTGCGGCACAACCCTATCGCGTGTTGGCGCGCAAATATCGGCCCCAGACCTTTTCCGAACTGATCGGGCAGGATGCGATGGTCCAGACGCTGGGCAACGCGATCAAGCGCGATCGGCTGGCCCATGCCTTTCTGATGACCGGGGTGCGCGGGGTGGGCAAAACCTCTACCGCGCGGCTGATCGCCAAGGCGCTGAACTGTATCGGCCCGGATGGGCAGGGCGGGCCAACGATTGATCCCTGCGGCGCGTGCGAGCCGTGTCTGGCGATTGCCGAAGGCCGCCATATCGACGTGATCGAAATGGACGCCGCCAGCCACACCGGGGTCGACGATGTTCGCGAAATTATCGAGGCAGTGCGCTATGCCGCCGTATCGGCGCGCTTCAAGATCTACATCATCGACGAAGTGCACATGTTGTCGCGCAACGCCTTCAACGCGCTGCTCAAAACGCTGGAAGAACCGCCAGCGCATGTGAAGTTTCTGTTCGCCACCACCGAAGTGGACAAGTTGCCGGTCACCGTGCTGTCGCGCTGCCAGCGGTTCGATCTGCGGCGAATCCCCACGCCGCTGCTGGCCGAACACTTTGCCCGGGTCTGCGCCGCCGAAAGCGTCAGCGCCGAAACCGAAGCGCTGGCGATGGTGGCCGCCGCCGCCGAAGGATCGGTGCGCGATGGCTTGTCGATCCTCGATCAGGCAATTGCCCATGCCGATCTGGGCGGGGCTGGCAGCGTTACCGCGGATCAGGTGCGCGATATGCTGGGGCTGGCCGATAAGTCTGCCCAGCGGCGGCTGTTCGCCGCGTTGCTGGCCGGCGATGGCGCGGGGTTGCTCGATCTGGTCGATCAGCAGTTTGCACTGGGGGTAGAACCGGTGGCGCTGCTGCGTTCGGCGATGGAACTGGCGCATCGGATCACCGTGACCCAACTGGGCAAGGGCGAAGCCGAAGCGATTTCGGCCGAAGAGCGCGCCGATCTGGATGATTGGGCTGCCCGGCTATCGGCCGGCCAGTTGCACCGGCTGTGGCAACTCTTGCTGAAGGGCCATGACGAAGTGCGCGGCGCGCCCGATCCGTTGATCGCGGCCAAGATGGCGCTGCTGCGGGTGCAGCACGCCAGCGACCTGCCCGATCCCGGAGCGTTGGTGCGCAAGCTTGAAGACATGGCCGCCAGCGGTGTGGTGGTGGCGGCTCCGTCCGGTCAGGGGGTGGCAGACGTGTCTGGCACAACCACGGCCACTGCAGCCCGTGTGGCCGGTGGCAGCCGCGATTGGACCGCGCTGATCGACCGCGTTGACTTGTCTGGCCAGTTGCGGCTGGCGCAAGTGATGCGTGATTGGGTGCGGGTGATCGATCTGCAACCGGGTGAATTGACGTATTCGTTGGCCCCCGGCTTCCCCGGCGACCCGGGGCCGGAACTGCGCGATGCGCTATTGCGGGCCACGGGCGAACGCTGGCAGTTGAACTTGCGCAGCGATGCCGAAGGCCGGGCTACGCTGCGCGAAGATGCCGAAGCGGCAAAAGCTGCAGCGCACGCGGAAATGCTGCGGCATCCCATCGTTGAAGCGGCGTTTGCCGCCTTTCCGAATGCCGAATTGATTGAGGATACCCCCGAAGCCCGCGCCGCTGGGCAGGGACGCAACAGTTGGAGTAAACGCGCGTGAAGTCGATGGAAGAGATGATCAAGGCCGCCCAACAAGCCGCCGAGACCATCCAGAAGCAGATGACCGAAACCCAGGGCAAGCTCGATTCCATCGAGGTTGAAGGGTTGGCCGGTGGTGGCCTGGTCAAGATCCGCTGTTCCGCCAAGGGCCGGGTGATCGGCGTGGCGATCGATGACAGCCTGTTGCAGCCTTCGGACAAGGGCATTCTCGAAGACCTGATCGCCGCGGCGTATAACGATGCGCGGGCCAAGGCCGATGCCGTGGCCGGTGAAGAAATGGCCCGGATGCAGCAGGGCATGGGCTTGCCCCCGGGGTTCAAGCTGCCGGGGATGTAATCGCCGGGACGTGGCAGCGCGGGCCATCCACAGGCCAGCACGCGGCCCCCATTGCACCCGTGGCAGGCCAACCCCATATCCCGTTTCAAGCCGGGCATTAACCCGGACGGCGTATCCCAGACGCCGGATTTGGACGGATAGATATGACTGCGTTGTTTCCCCTGTTGCCGCTGCGCGACATCGTCGTGTTTCCAGGCATGGTTGTCCCGCTGTTCGTGGGGCGTGAAAAATCGGTAGCCGCGCTTGAAGCGGCGATGGCGGGCGACAAGGATATTTTCCTGCTCGCCCAGCTTGACCCGGGCTGCGACGATCCCGATCGTGACGACCTTTACGATATCGGCGTGATTGCCACGGTCTTGCAATTGCTCAAGCTGCCCGATGGCACCGTGCGGGTGCTGGTCGAAGCCAAGCAGCGCGGCCGGATCGAAAGCCTGCGGGTTGAACCCGGCAGCGCCGGCGCGATGGTGGTGGCCGCGGTGGAACGGCTTGATCCGGTCAGCGTTTCGGGCACCGAAGTTGCGGCGATGATGCGCAGCGTGGTCGAAAGCTTTGGCGAATATGCCAAGCTTAACAAGAAACTGCCGCAGGACGCGGGCGATAACCTTGCCGAAATGGTTGATGCCGCACTGCTGGCAGATAACGTGGCCGCCCACGTCCAAGCCAAAGTGGCCGATAAGCAGGCGCTGCTGTCGGAAGCCGATCCGCTCAAGCGGTTGGAAATGGTCTATTCCTTCATGGAAGGCGAACTTGGCGTTCTGCAGGTTGAACGCAAGATCCGGGGCCGCGTGAAGCGCCAGATGGAAAAGACCCAGCGCGAATATTACCTCAACGAACAGCTCAAGGCGATCCAGTCTGAACTGGGCGGCGGAGATGGCGAAGAAGCCAACGAAATCGCCGAACTGCAAGCCAAGATCGACAAGCTCAAGCTGTCGAAGGAAGCCCGCGCCAAGGCCAATGCCGAGCTGAAGAAGCTCAAGACCATGCAGCCGATGAGCGCCGAAGCCACGGTGATCCGCAATTACCTTGATGTGTTGCTGGGCCTGCCATGGGGCAAGAAGTCGAAGCTGAAAAAGGACATCCACGCCGCGCAAGCCGTGCTGGATGCCGATCATTATGCGCTTGATAAGGTCAAGGACCGGATTGTCGAATATCTGGCGGTGCAAGCCCGCACCAACAAGCTTAAAGGGCCGATCCTGTGTCTGGTTGGCCCGCCGGGCGTGGGCAAGACGTCGCTGGGCAAATCGATTGCCAAGGCCACGGGGCGCGAATTTATCCGCCAGTCGCTGGGCGGGGTGCGGGATGAAGCGGAAATTCGCGGGCATCGGCGCACCTATATCGGTTCGATGCCGGGCAAGATCGTGGCCAACCTCAAGAAGGCCGGCACCAGCAATCCGCTGTTCCTGCTGGATGAGATCGACAAGCTTGGTCAGGATTTCCGCGGCGATCCGGCTTCGGCGCTGCTCGAAGTGCTCGATCCCGAACAGAACGCCAAGTTCCAGGATCACTACCTTGAACTGGATTATGACCTGTCGGACGTGATGTTCGTGTGCACTGCGAACAGCCTGAACCTGCCGCAGCCACTGCTCGATCGGATGGAGATCATCCGGTTGGAAGGCTACACCGAGGACGAAAAGGTTGAAATCGCCGAACGCCATCTCGTGGCCAAGCAAGTTGCCGCGCATGGGTTGAAAGCCGGCGAATTTACGCTGGAAACCTCGGCGCTGCGCGACCTGATCCGTTACTATACCCGCGAAGCTGGGGTGCGCACGCTGGAGCGTGAAATCGCACGGCTGGCCCGTAAGAGCCTGCGCCGGATCCTGGAAGGCAAGGACAAGGCACTCACGATCACGTCGGAAAATCTTGGCGATTTCGCTGGCGTGCGCAAATATCGCTATGGCGTGGCCGAGGAAGAGCATCAGGTTGGCGCGGTAACCGGCCTGGCGTGGACCGAAGTGGGCGGCGAACTGCTGACGATTGAAAGCGTGACCGTGCCGGGCAAGGGTGGGATCAAAACCACCGGCAAGCTGGGCGAAGTGATGAACGAAAGCGTGCAGGCAGCCTTCAGCTTCGTGAAGGCGCGTTCGCCCGCTTATGGGATCAAGCCGTCGTTCATCGCCCGCAAGGACATTCATATCCACTTGCCCGAAGGCGCGGTGCCCAAGGATGGCCCTTCGGCCGGGATCGGGATGGTCACGTCGATCGTATCGACGCTGACCGGCGTGCCGGTGCGCAAGGATATCGCCATGACTGGCGAAGTGACCTTGCGTGGACGGGTGCTGGCAATTGGCGGGCTTAAGGAAAAGCTGCTGGCGGCGCTGCGCGGCGGAATCAAGACCGTGCTGATCCCGGAAGAGAACCGCAAGGATCTGGCCGAGATCCCGGCCAACGTTCGCGAAGGGCTGGAAATCATCCCGGTCAGCCATGTCGATGAAGTGCTGTCCCGCGCGCTGACGGCTCCGCTCGAAGCGATCGAATGGAGCGAGGCTGACGATCTGGCCAGCCAGCCGGCGGGGGGCGCGGGGACCGCTGCATCGGGTTCGGCCACGGCCCACTGATTCGCACTGCACCGCAACAATTCAGGGTTTTTCCGGAGTGTTGCGGTGCTTGTGCCTGCCCAATCAGGGAGGACAAAACTATTCTTTGCGAAAAATGGCGGAAAAACGGGGGTAATCGGGCGTAATTCGCACGCTTTCACTTTGACAGCCTCGCAAAAAGCAGTTCATGTCGGGCCACCTTTCAGAGGCGAATC
>JBDKLL010000009.1:0-4627 GCA_039795595.1 Pseudomonadota bacterium | reverse complement strand
ATTTTGGGAACAGGGTTTCGCTAAACCCTTGAAAAACTGGAGCGGGCGAAGGGATTCGAACCCTCGACCCCAACCTTGGCAAGGTTGTGCTCTACCCCTGAGCTACGCCCGCTCTGACGTTCGCGATCCCGGCCGTGGGCCTGTGGATCGGGGTGGAGGCGCGCCGTTAGCATCGGCCACCACCCTTGCCAAGGGGAAAATGCGCTTTGCGGGCAATGCGCGCTTTATCCCTTCACAAATGCTGTCAAAGCCCCACATTGGGACACGCACGCACACCCCGGCGCGTAACACCTGATGGAGTTTCCCCTTGGCAAGCATGGGCCTTAACCTCGACGAGCAGAAAGCGGTTGACCGCTTCCGCCAGGCTGTCGTCGAACCTTCGATGACGCAGCTGGTCATCCTCGATTTCTGGGCCGAATGGTGCGGGCCGTGCAAGGCGCTGACCCCAGTGCTGGAAAAGGTTGCGGCCGAATACGCCGACAAGGGCGTGGTGCTCGCCAAAGTCAACGTCGATGAGGAACAGTTCATCGCCGCGCAATTTCAGGTGCGCTCGATCCCCACGGTCTATGCGCTGTTCCAGGGCCAGCCGGTGGCCGATCTGACCAATGCGCGCAGCGAATCCCAGCTCAAGACCCTGCTGGACCAATTGCTGGCCAAACTGCCGATCAAGCCTGGCGGCGGCGCGGCTGAGGAAGATGTGACCCCATTGATCGCGATGGGCGAAGAAGTGTTGGCAGGCGGCGATGCAACCCGGGCCGTCGGCGTATTCGCGCAGATCGCCGAAATCGCCCCCACGAATGCGGCGGCGCAGGCGGGCCTGATCCGCGCGCTGGTGGCCGCCGGCGATGCCGAACAGGCCGAAGCCGTGCTGGCCGGGCTGCCGGCCGAACTGGCTGGCGATGCCGAAGTGGCGCGCGCCAAGGCCGCGCTCGAACTGGCCAAGGACAGGCCCGATGACAGCGAACTGATTGCCTTGCGGCGGGCGGCAGAAGCCAATCCCGGCGATATGGACGCGCAATTGGCCTATGCCAACGCCGCGTTTGCTGCTGGCGAGCGCGATGCGGCGGCGGCCACGTTGTTGGCGATGATTGCCGCCGATAGCGCATGGAACGATGGCGCGGCGCGCGCCAAGCTGCTGCAGATCTTCGAGGCTGTTGGGCTGGAAGATCCATGGGTTGCCGGCCAGCGCCGCCGCTTGTCGCTGATCCTGTTCGGGTAAGGGACAAGGCCTGCGCCATGCGCATCTCGATCTTCCCCCTGCCCGGCGTGATCCTGTTTCCGGGGCTGCAATTGCCGCTGCACATCTTCGAACCGCGCTACCGGTCGATGATCAAGGATGCACTGGCCCGCGACCGACGGATCGGGATCATCCAGCCGCAGCGCGCCGAAGAAGGTGCGCCGCTGTTCGAGGTGGGTTGCCTAGGCCGGATCGCCGATGTCGAAGCGCTGGACGACGGCTGCTTCAACATTGTGCTCGAAGGCGAAACCCGGTTCCGGATCCTGCGCGAGCTTGATGCGGTTACACCGTTTCGGCAGGTGGAAGCCGACCTGATCGAGGAAACCATCCACGCCGCACTATCCCCGGTCGAACGCGCCGGGTTCGAACGCGAGGCGCGGCGCTTTGCCGACAGTCAGGGCTATGCGGTAGACTGGGACGCGGTCACCCGGCTGGACGATGAATCGTTGATCGATGGCACCAGCCAGATTGTGCCGTTTGACATCGCCGCCAAGCAGGCCCTGCTCGAAACAAGCAGCCTCAACGAACGCTGTGAACTGCTGATCCAGCTGATGCAGTTCTTCGGGCGGCGCGATAGCGACGATCCGCGGGTCACACTGCAGTAAGCACGGCCTTTACCCCGTCGATCACGTATTGCGCGGCCAGCGCGGCCAAAAGCACGCCAAGCAGCCGGGTAATTACCGCTTCAACCCGCGTCCCCAGCAGCCGCATCAGCGGCCCGGCCGCCGCCAGCGAAAACAAGGTCAGCAGCATCACCGCCCCCAGTGCGGCCAGCACCACCAGGGTTTCCGAGGTGCCGTGGGCCCGCGCCGTCAGCAACATGATCGTGGCGATCGAACCCGGCCCGGCGATCATCGGCATCGCCATCGGGAACACCGAAACATCTTCGGCCTGTTCGTCGCGGATCTTTTCGGCGCGTTCCTCGCGGCGCTGGGTGCGCTTTTCAAATACCATGTCGAGCGCGATCACGAACAGCATGATCCCGCCCGCGATGCGGAACGAATTGAGTTCGATGTGCAAAGCGCCCAGCAGGTTTTCGCCGAACAGCGCAAACACCAGCAGAATCAGCGTTGCGATCAGGCAGGCGCGCACAGCCATTGTTACGGCTTGCCGCTGGCTCGCCCCGCTGACCAGCCCGGCATAGATCGGGGCGCAGCCGGGCGGATCGATCACCACGAACAGGGTAACGAAGGCCGACAGGAACAGATCGATCATTGCGCCGCGCCCGCGGCAACTTCAACCATCTGGACCGGCGCAAGCTGGCCGCCCAGCATCAGATTTACGGTAAACCGGCGCGCGCCATCCGGTTCCACGGTCACGTCATAAGTCAGCGTGCCATCATCGGACTGCCCGGCCCGGTGCGCCGGATCAAGCGGCGGCAATTGCTTGATCTTGTCGCGCTTAACCGGGCGCGGCAGTGGCCCTTTCGGGCAATCGGCAACTTTGGCAACGATCATCTCGGGCGGGTCCAGCGGCATCGGCAGGGCATCGCCCTGATCCATCACCCACTTGTACTTGCCATCGTTCTGACGCTGCCAGACAGTGGTGAAATACCCCGTCGCATCGCCGCGCTGCCAGGCGCCGCGGGTTACGGCAATCGATCCGTCACAACTCGACCAAACCTGATGCGGTTGCCACGTCAGCATGGCCGCCGGGTTGGGCTTGTCCTTCAGGTATTGTTGCACATAGGCCAGTTGCGGCGTGAACATCACGGCATCGGCCGTGGCCGTGGCCTTGAACGCGGTCCATTGGCCCTTGTCCCGCGCCAGTTGGGCAAACGCGATTTCCGCCGCAATCGCCGCGCTGGGGTTGGCATAGCCGCCAAGCGAAATCCGTTCGCGCGCAGCGATCGGGCTGGTAGCAGTTAGCAAGGCGGCGGCGATGACAAGGCGCTTCATGCGCCGGGTTTACAACGCCCCTTCGGCCAGCGCCACCCCGGCATTGCGATGCGCGGCCACCAACGCATTGCGCAGCAGCACGGCAATCGTCATCGGGCCAACGCCGCCCGGCACCGGCGTAACCGCCGACGCCACATCCAGCGCTTCGGCGTAATCGACATCGCCGACCAGCCGGCCCTTGGTTTGCCCTGCGGCGGGCGCAAGACGGTTGATGCCCACATCGATCACGGTTGCGCCCGGCTTGAGCCAGCTGCCTTTGACCATTTCGGGCCGGCCCACCGCCGCCACGACAATATCCGCACGGCGGACCACATCTTCTAGATTGCGGGTGCGGCTGTGCGCGATCGTCACGGTGCAGCTTTCAGCCAGCAGCAATTGCGCCATCGGCTTGCCCACCAAAATCGATCGTCCGATCACCACCGCATCCAGGCCCGAAAGATTGCCCAGCCGATCCTTGAGCAGCATCAGGCTGCCCAGCGGAGTGCACGGCACCAACCCCGGCAAGCCCAGCGCCAAACGCCCGGTGCTGGTCGGGGTCAAGCCATCAACGTCTTTGTCTGGGCTGATCCGTGCGACCACTGCCTGTTCATCAAGGTGGCCCGGCAGCGGCAGCTGGACAAGAATGCCATCGACCAGCGGATCGGCGTTCAACTGATCGACCAGCGCGATCAGCGCGGCTTGCGTGGTATCGGCCGGCAGCTTGTGTTCAAAACTGGCCATGCCGCATTCGACCGTGGCCTTGCCTTTCGAGGCAACATAGACCTGGCTGGCCGGATCTTCGCCCACCAGCACCACGGCCAGACCGGCCTTGCGGCCCGCCGCCCGTTCAAACGCAGCGGCATGATCCGCCACGCGGGCGCGCAGGCCCGCCGCAAAAGCCTTACCGTCGATGATCGAAGCCGTCATTGCACACTCGCCATTGCCAGTCCGTAAAGGACCTTTTGAAGGATGGTCAGCCCGATGATCAGCACCATCGGCGAAAAGTCGATGGCGCCGGTATCAGGCATGATCCGCCGAACGGGGGCAAGGATCGGTTCCAGCAGCGCATTCACGGCCTGCCACGCGGCCCGCACGAAATTGTTGTGAAAATTTATCACGTTGAATTGCAGCAGCATGGCCATCACGAACTGGATGATGACCAGCGTGACCACGATCGAGATCAGATATCCGACAATATCGATCAATGTATAAGCAAGCACTGGCTGATCCTCTGTCCGATTGACGTGGGACGCTGATAGCCCAAGGGCTGGCGACCCGGCAACCGGAGTTCCCGTGGTGATTTTGTAAGCAATGCTTACTAATTTGTCCAGAGCTTACGCGCCGCTGCCAAACCCCAGGTGCGGATCACCTCAGGCGCGGATCAGGGTGCCCGCCCCGCGCGAAGTGAACACTTCCAGCAGCATCGCGTGGGGCACGCGCCCATCCAGCACCACCGCCGCTTCGCACCCGGCTTCAACCGCATGGACGCAAGTTTCCAGCTTGGGGATCATTC
>JBDKLL010000008.1:0-7744 GCA_039795595.1 Pseudomonadota bacterium | reverse complement strand
TTCACATAGAACCCGTCCTGCAATTCCTGCGCGGCGCGGGCGGCCATCTGATCGCGGCTCCAACCCTTGGTCAGTCCATCATGCTTGGTCATCAGCCGACATCCGTGGTGCGAGTGGTGCGGAATTCGATCTTTTTGTCATACGGCGCACCGCAGATCAGGCGCTGAACGTAAACCCCGGGCAAGTGGATCGCATCGGGATCGAGCTGGCCCGGTTCGACGATTTCTTCCACCTCAACCACGCAAACTTTGCCGCAAGTGGCCGCCGGCACGTTGAAATTGCGCGCAGTCTTGCGGAACACCACGTTGCCGGTGGTATCGGCCTTCCACGCTTTCACCAGCGCCAGATCGGCAAAGATCCCCTGTTCAAGGATATATTCCTCGCCGCCGAAGACCTTCACTTCCTTGCCTTCGGCCACCAGCGTGCCAACCCCGGTCTTGGTGTAGAATCCCGGAATCCCGGCCCCCGCCGCGCGCATCCGTTCGGCCAGCGTGCCTTGTGGGGAAAATTCGATCTCCAGTTCACCCGACAGGTACTGGCGCTCGAACTCCTTGTTCTCACCCACGTAGCTGGCGATCATTTTCTTGACCTGCCGGGTGCGCAGCAGCTTGCCGATGCCTTCATTATCGATCCCGGCGTTGTTGCTGGCGAACGTCAGCCCGGTAACCCCGGAATCGCGCACGGCATCCAGCAGCCGTTCCGGCACCCCGCACAGCCCAAAACCGCCGCACGCGACCAGCAGATCGTTGCGCAGCAAACCATCAAGCGCCGACTTGGCATCAGGATAAATCTTCTGGGCCATGGTTCCTCCCGTTTCGCCGCCACCCTAGCGCGGGAAATTCATGGCGACTAACGATTGTTTATTTAGTAAACCGATAAATATTGCTTATGCGAAAACTGGCCATCTATCACCTTGAAACGCTGCTGTGGATCGCCCGGCTGGGCACCTTCCGCGCCGCGGCCGAACGGCTTGGCACCACCCAGCCGGCCATTTCCGCGCGGGTGCGTGAAATTGAAAGCCAGCTGGGAATCGCCGTGTTCCGCCGCGATGGCCGCGGCGTGGCGTTAACCGCACGCGGCCGCCAGTTGGTGCGCGATTGCGAACCCCTGCTGGCCGGGTTCGAACGCGCGCTGATGGAAGCCGGCGATCTGACCGGGGCCACCGGCGTCGTCCGGATCGGCGCGGGCGAAATCGCCGCGGCCAGCTGCCTGCCGGACTTTGTCCGCCAGATCGAAAGCGACTTGCCGGGGGTGACGCTGGAAATCGATCTCGATCTCACCGCGCGGATGCTGCAGCACGTGCTGGCCGGCACGCGCGACATGGTGTTCCTGGCCGGACCGGTGGCCAGCCCCGGCCTGCAAACCACGCCAATTGGCGATGTGCGGCTGGTTTGGCTGGCCAGCCCGGCCACTGTCGCCGCGGGCGGCTTTGCCACGCCCTTGCCTGTCTGGTCGATCGGCGCCCATTCGCCAATTCATCAGATCATGCTGGAAAGCCTGAACCATGCCGGCAATCCGCACCGCTCGCTCAACACCTGCAACAATGTCCAGACGATGATCGGGATCATCGTCGCCGGGCACGGAGCGGCACTGTTCCCCGAAAGCATGGTGCGCAACCAGTTGGCGGCCGGGCAACTGGCCGAAGTCTTGCCCGCGCCGGCCAGCCGGATCCGGTTCGAAGCGGCGATCCGCAACAACGAACAAGATCCGGTAATCCTTGACCTGTTCCGCCGGGCGGCCAGCCTGCGGATTGACTAAAGCGAAGTGATTAAAGCGACAGGCCCAACACCGCCGAAAGATCGGCCAGCGCCTGTTCGCCGCTGGTTACCTTGATCGCGTGCATCCCCAGCTGCGCCGCCGGTTTGCAGTTGATCCCAAGGTCATCAAGATAGATGCACGCCGCCGGTTCCAGCCCCAGCCGTTCACACATCATCAGATAGATCCGCGGATCGGGCTTGCGCACCCCGGCCTTGCTGCTTTCGATCACGTGTTCGAACCGCGCGAACACCTGTTCATAAGCATCGGCCTTGTCGCCACTGCGGGCCATGCCGGCACCGTGCCCGGCGGGAACGTTGTTGGTGATGCACGCCAGCCGATAGCCCTGCGCCCCCAGCGTATCGAGCGCGCTGACCATCGCCGGGCGGATCGAACCCGACAGCACCGCCAGCACCGCCGCACCTTCCAGCGCATGGCCCAGCGTCGCAGCTTCGGCGGCGAACAGTTCATCGAACTTGGCGGCATCGATCTCGGCGCGCTCGAACAGCGCCCAGGCGTTGCTATCAGGATTGGTGGCGTTAACCCGGCGGACGAAATCCTGCGGCAAGCCGCGCTCTGCCTCAAGCCGGTTGAACGCTTCAAACGGCGATGCGGTAATCACCCCGCCAAAATCGAAAATCACAGCTTCGAACCGGCGACCGTTCACGCCCCATCTCCCCAGCTTGCGCACCGCCTGGCGCGGCCCGTCAATCATGGCTTGTCAGTGGCGCATTGTCCGGATCCTTGCAACCTTCGCAATTGACACAGATCATGGTCTACACCGCAATTTTTAGGTATCATTACGGTAGTTGAACAAGGAGGAAGGATCATGCGCTCGATACTCGTCCAGGCCGGTCGTGACCCCGGCATGACCACCCGTCTGGATACCGCGATGGCGATTGCCCGCGCGCGAAACGGCCACATCACCCTGCTGATCGACACCCCGATCGATCGCTTTGTCACCACCGATCCCTATGGCGGCACTTACGTCGCGCGCGAAGCCCTTGAAGCTGCGTTGCAGGATGACGATGCGCTGGCCGCGGCCTTCGCCGGGCGCCTGCAGAATGATGACGTGCCGTTCGATGTTGCCCAGTTTGAAACCCAACCGCTTGAAGCCATGGCCGCCGCCGCACGGCTGGCCGATGTGTGCGTCGTCTCGCGCGATTGCGGCTATGCCGGCGATCTGGCGCTGGCGACACGCGCGCCGGTGCTGGTGCTTGGCCGTAACGGTGCGCTGGCCGATCCCGTCCGATCAGCGTGCATCGCATGGGACGGCGGTGATGCTGCGGCCCATGCACTGTGCGCCGCGGTGCCGTTGCTGGCCGGGTGCGGCAATGTTCGCTTGCTGACGGTGCTGGACGAAGCGGTTGAAGGGTTTCCGCCCACTGATGCGCTGCGCTATCTTTCGCGCCATGGGATCTCCGCCGAACTCAGCGAACTGCCGCGGGGATCGTCGATCGAAGCAACGCTGACGGCAGAATTGCAGCGCGTGCAGGCCGACCTGCTGGTGATGGGCGCATACAGCCACAGCCGGGTGCGCGAATTCCTGTTCGGCGGGGTGACGCGCCATTTCCTCGAAGCGGATGCTGCACCCGCCCTGTTGCTGGCGCATTGAAGTGCTGCCACGCCTGCTGCATCGCATCACTACCAAGTCAGTAGAAATTTAATTTATGGCAGGAAGACCGAAGTCACCAGTCTCTAAATGGAAATTTATGGCTGATTTGCGTGGGATTTGCACCAAAGTGAATTGATGTTGCATATTTTGCAACATTCGATGATCTTTTCGCACTTGCACAAAAGTGGGTGATGCCCCACTTAGAGCCTGCCTTTCAGGCATCCTCTCCCAAAACTTCCATGGCCCGGTCGGCAACGATCGGGCCTTTTTTTGTCTTTCGCGCACGCGCGGATTTAACGCTTGGCTTCGCGATTGGGGGGGTGCTGTTCAAGCAGGTGGTCCAACTTAGAATCGATCGACTGGAGCCTGCCGTCGACTGCATCGAGGCGAGTCTCGATCTTGGCTTGAGATACGCTCAGATCGCTCAGCCGATTATGAACGACCCACAATAGAGCAAGACCGGACCCACCAAGGACCAAAAACGAGCCCACAATCGCATATAGCAAATGTCGAACGTCATCATGCAGACGCGACAATTGCGTATTGACGCTGTCTTTCCAATCGTCGTTCATACCGCCTGATGTGCCATTCCCACCGTTCTTTTTCAAGAACATAGTCGCCATAGCTGGCACTGTTGGCGATCTACCGAGTGATCCTACGCCACCGCTCACACTCGCGCCGATCGGAATGCCCGGTTTGATTGGGGAAACATTGTTCAACTGGTCGGTATTGGCAATCTGTCGCTTAACCACCATTGCCGCCCCCCACCTGCACGCCAAGGACCACAGCATTGTGATAGCGCGTTTCACCGCAGTTTCCGCAAATCAACATGACCTGCGGATAGGTGGTGCCGCCAAGCATGGTGCTACCATTATGGACGATCAGCGGAGACACCACATGCGGTGAAATCGTTACTTCGTGCTTGCCGCAAGATCGGCAATGCGCCGCGTTCGGCACCCGCTGGTTAATTACGGCAATCAATTGGTTGAACTGATCGTCCGCAATTGCATCAACCGGCTTGGCTACAGCGGGCTGTTCGGCCTGATCGTCAGTCACGGTGCTGCTCCATTATCGCGCCCGGTGCCCTTCCGCGCACCCGATCACCATAATTTGGCAGCAATCCGGTCAAGTAAAGCTATATAAAATAACACATTAATGCGCCGCACCCCAGCTTGGGCCGGTGCCGATTTCCACGCCCAGCGGCACGTCCAGTTTGACCGACGGCTCCGCCGCGCCAGCCATCACGCTGCGGATTACATCGCTGGCGGCGGCAACATCACCGGCCGGGAGTTCAAACACCAGTTCATCGTGAACTTGGAGGAGCATCCGCACATGGCCCAACCCCGCAGCATTCAGCGCAGGCATCATCCGCACCATCGCACGCTTGATGATATCGGCGCTGGTCCCCTGGATCGGCGCGTTGATCGCCGCGCGTTCGCTGCCTTGGCGTTCCGCCCCGTTGGGCGAGGCAATCCGCGGGAACCAGCATTTGCGGCCGAACAGCGTTTCCGAATAACCCCGTGCCTTCACGCCTTCGAGCGTGGCGTGGATATAATTGCGAATGCCGGGGAAGCGTTCGAAATAGCGATCGATCATCGCCTGCGCTTCTTCCGCGGTTACGCCCAGCCGGCCGGCCAAGCCCCACCGGCTGATCCCATAAAGGATCGCAAAGTTGATCGTTTTCGCACGGCCGCGGGTATCGCGATTAACTTCGCCGAACATTTCCAGCGCGGTGCGGGCATGGATGTCCTCGCCTTGCGCGAAAGCCTCTTTCAACGCCGGCACATCGGCCATGTGCGCCGCCAGCCGCAGTTCGATCTGGCTATAGTCCGCCGCAAGGATCACGTTGCCCGGTTCGGCCACGAAAGCATCGCGGATCTGGCGGCCGATTTCGGTGCGGATCGGGATGTTCTGCAGGTTTGGTTCGGTTGACGATAACCGCCCGGTCTGCGCGCCGACCAGACTGTAACTGGTGTGGACCCGCCCAGTGCTGGGCTTGATCGCCGCTTGCAAGGCTTCGGTGTATGTCGAACGCAATTTGGACAATTGCCGCCATTCGAGCACTTTGCCGGCAATTTCAGCCCCATCTGCGGCCAGCGCTTCGAGCACGCTCTGATCGGTGGAATATTGCCCGGTCTTGCCCTTCTTGCCGCCTTTGTGGCCCAGCTTGTCGAACAGGATTTCGCCCAGTTGCTTGGGACTGCCGATGGTGAATTCCTGTCCGGCCAGAGTGTGGATCTGGCCTTCCAGCCGGCTGATCTCATCCGCAAAGGTGGCGGACAACCCGGACAGGCGTTCACGATCAACCTTGATCCCGTGACGTTCCATCGCGGCCACCACCGGGATCAGCGGACGATCGACCCGTTCATAGATCCGGGTGGCGCCTTCATCGGCCAGCCGGGCCTTGAGCAGACGGTGCAACCGCCACGTTACTTCGGCATCTTCCGCGGCATATTCGGTGGCGCGGTCCAGCGGCACTTCGCCGAATGGGATCGCTTTCTTGCCGGTGCCGCACACGTCCTTGAACGCCAGCGCGGTATGGCCAAGGTGGCGTAGCGCCAGTTCGTCCATCCCGTGCCCGCCGCCGATCCCGTCCATACTACGCCCGGCATCCAGATCGAAGCTGAGCACCATCGTATCGTCGATCGGGCCAACCGCGATCCCATAGCGCGCCAGCACGTTGAGATCATATTTCGCATTCTGGCCGATTTTCAGCACCGCATCGCTTTCCAGCAGCGGCTTCAGCAGCGCGATGGCTTCGGCCAGCGGCACCTGCATCGGCTTTTCGGCGAACATATCCGTGCCGCCATGGCCCAGCGGGATATAGCACGCATCCCCCGGGCCAAGTGCAAGGCTGATCCCGGTCAGATCGGCCGCAATGGCATCGAGCGCGCTGGTTTCAGTATCGAACGCCACCACCCGCGCGGCGAAGGCCCGCTCCACCCACTGCTGCAAGGCGGCGGCGGTTTGCACGGTGGTATAATGCGCGCGATCGATCGGCGGCAACGCGGGCAAGGCCTGACGATCGCCGCCGACAACCGCGCCGGGAACCGCGATCGCGGCTGCAGTGACCGGCTTTGCGGGATTAAGCTGGGTCTTGCGTTCGGGACTGCCACGGCCATCGCCCAGCCGCTTGAGCAAGCTGTGAAAGCCATGTTCTTCCAGAAACGCTGCCAAGGGATCCGGCGGGATCGCGCCCAGCTTGAAATCATCAAGCGGGATCGGCAACGCGCAATCTTCCTTGAGCGCGACCAGCACCCGCGAAAGCCGGGCCATATCAGCCTGTTCGATCAGGCTATCGCGCAGTTTCGATGCCTTCATTTCCGGCGCCGCGGCCAGCGCAGCTTCAAGGTTGCCATGTTCCTGGATCAGCTTGGTCGCGGTCTTGGGGCCAATCCCGCGGATACCCGGAACGTTGTCGACAGAATCCCCCATCAGCGCGAGCACATCGCCGACCAGTTCGGGGGGCACCCCGAATTTCTCGTGCACTTCGGGAATGTCGATCCGCAGGTTCTTCATCGTATCGAGCATATCGATCCGACCTGCACCCCACGGACCGACCAGTTGCATCAGGTCCTTGTCCGATGAAACGATCGTCACATCCCAGCCGCGTTCGCACGCCGCACGGGCATAGGACGCGATCATATCGTCGGCTTCAACATCCGGCTCTTCGATCACTGGCAGGCTGAAGGCGCGGGTGGCATCGCGGATCAGCGGGAACTGGGGTTTCAGATCTTCCGGTGCCGGCGGGCGATTGGCTTTGTACTGATCATAGATCGCGTTACGAAAACTGGTTCCGGCCTTGTCCAGCACCACGGCCAAGTGGGTTGGCCCATCGGCCTTGTTCAGATCATCGGCCAGCTTCCACAGCATCGTGGTATAGCCATAGACCGCGCCAACCGGCGTGCCTTGCGGATTGGTCAGCGGCGGCAACCGGTGATAGGCACGAAAAATGTAGGCCGATCCGTCAACGAGATAGAGGTGCTGCTTGGAGTCCATGCTTCCATGTCTAGCAGGACCGCCGCCGCTCGGTAAGCTGGCGTTCATCGCTATTGCCCGAAGATTTCATGGCCACGGCGGCTCCCCTTGTCACACGGTTGCCACAATTCCGGGCAAGCTTGGTTGTGCAAAAGTACATGCCCGCACGCCGAAACAGCGACATTCGCTTGCATCGCCGTGCGAACGCGATTATTTGGCCTCCCGAAGTCTACCAATACGGTAGTCTTTCCGCGTGCCTCTTTGCCTTCTCCGGCGGGTGGTGTGCGTGGTCCACTCGCTGTTCAAGGAATACATTCATGCGCAAGATCGTTCTCGCTGCTGCCGCTGCCGGCGCCGCTCTCGCTCTGTCGGCCTGCGGCCAGAAGGCTGAAGAAG
>JBDKLL010000007.1:0-25671 GCA_039795595.1 Pseudomonadota bacterium | reverse complement strand
GAAGCGAACCTGACCCTGTGAACGCATGAAGAATTCGCGTTCCGGAAACCAGCTTCGCACGCGATCGAGCAGATCGCTGACGACGAATTTTGGCAAAACGACCCCGAGACTCAGTTGCCCGCTTAATTGCGCTCGCGGCTAGCAGTTCGCTGGGGGGCAGACGAATCTTGCCCCCGGTAGAGTCGTTGAATCGAACGAGTCGCGCGGTGAAGCGTTTTTTCGTTGCTTAATAAGGGGATGATTCGGTCGTCCGCGGCCAGCTTGGCACCTGTTGGCAGGCTGGCGCGATTCGCCGTCGCGTGGTACGCGCCGCGCATCATGTCTTCCTCCACGCCCGCTTCGCCCGAATCGCCCGTTGCGCTGATTGCGCGCCTTGCCACGGCCGGCCGGGCTGCCCAGCGGGTGCTGGCGCGGCTTGATGCGCCGGCCAAGGCCGCCGCGCTGCACGCGGCCGCGGCCGCGCTGCGCGGACATGCCGCCACCATTCTGGCCGCCAACGCGCAGGATCTTGCGGCGGGTGAAGCGAACGGGTTGACCCCGGCGCTGCTCGACCGGCTGCGGCTGGATCCCGCCCGGCTGGCGGCGATTGCCGATGCGGTCGATCAGGTTGCCGATCTGCCCGATCCGGTTGGGCAGGTGATCGATCAGGCCACCCGGCCCAATGGCATGGTGCTCAGCCGGGTGCGGATTCCGATCGGGTTGATCGGGATCATCTACGAAAGCCGCCCCAACGTGACCGCCGATGCCGCGGCGCTGTGCGTGCGGTCGGGCAATGCGGTGCTACTGCGCGGGGGCAGCGAAGCGGTGCATTCCAACCATGCGATCCACGCCGCGCTGGTTGAAGGGCTGGCCAGCGCCGGGGTGCCGGCCGCGGCCGTGCAACTGGTGCCAACGCAGGACCGTGCTGCCGTGGGGGCGATGCTGACCGCCGCCGGGCTGATCGACATGATCGTGCCGCGCGGTGGGAAAAGCCTGGTCGCGCGGGTGCAGGCCGATGCGCGGGTGCCGGTGCTCGCCCACTTGGACGGGATCTGCCACACTTACGTCCATGCCGCGGCCGATCCCGACAAGGCGCGCACGATCGCGCTCAACGCCAAGCTGCGGCGCACCGGGATTTGCGGATCGATGGAAACCCTGTTGCTCGACGCGCAGTTCCCTGCCGGACCGGCGGTGGTTGGCGCGTTGCTGGATGGTGGTTGCGAAGTGCGCGGCGATGCCCGCGCCTGCGCGCTCGATCCGCGGATCGTTCCGGCCACGGCCGAGGATTGGGATACCGAATACCTTGATGCGATCCTCTCGGTCGCGGTGGTCGATGGGCTGGATGCCGCGATGGACCATATCGCGCGCCATTCATCGCACCATACCGATGCGATCGTCAGCGAAGATGCCGCGGCGTGCGAACGGTTTCTTGGCGAAGTCGACAGCGCGATCGTGATGGCCAATGCCAGCACCCAGTTTGCCGATGGCGGTGAATTCGGGCTGGGCGCGGAAATCGGGATCGCCACCGGGCGGCTCCACGCCCGCGGCCCGGTCGCGCTTGAAGGGTTGACCACATATAAATGGCAGGTGCGCGGCACCGGCCAGACCCGCCCGTAAAGGTGCGGCGCTGACCCACCCTACCGGACTTCGCGTCGGCCTGCTGGGCGGCAGCTTCAACCCGGCGCACGGCGGGCACCGCCGGATCAGCCTGTTTGCACGCGATGCGCTGGGGTTGGATGAAGTGTGGTGGCTGGTTTCGCCGGGCAATCCGCTGAAACCCGCCGCGGGCATGGCCCCGCTGGCCGCGCGGCTGGCATCGGCCCGGCAGCAGGCTCGCCGCGCGCCGATCCGCGCCACCGCGATCGAGGCCGAACTGGGCACGGTCTATACCGTCGATACGCTGAAAGCCTTGCGCCGGCGCTATCCCAAAGTGCAGTTCGTGTGGCTGATGGGGGCCGATAATCTGGCCCAGTTGCATCGCTGGCGCGATTGGCGCGGCATCGCCCGCACCATGCCGATTGCGGTTATCGCCCGGCCCGGCTATGATGGCCCTGCAATCGCGAGCCCCGCGATGGCCTGGCTTGGTCGTTACCGGCGATCGCAGTCCAGTTTGCAACACCGGGCAGGATGGAGCGCACCCGCGCTGATACATTTGCGTTTTGATCCCGATCCGCGTTCGGCCACCGCGCTGCGCCGCGCCGATCCAGACTGGGCCAGCCGCTTGTCCGGCCAGGTCCAGCGCGATCCCTTGACGCACCATTCCGTCATTCCAGACAGTGCAGGCCCACACCGGGGATGAGAGTTCCCACGCCCTGCCCCGCCCGCCAGAGGATTTAACCCCAGTTCCATGACGTCTGCCCCGACCCCTTCCGCCACCACGCCAGCCGGCGCTGCTGCTGCCGCTGTGCTGCCGCCGTCTGAGCCGGGCTCGCTGCACGAACTCGTGCTCAAGTCGCTTGACGATGATCAGGCGCAGGAAATCGTGTCGATCCCGCTGGCCGGCAAAAGTTCGATCGCGGATCACATGGTGATCGCATCGGGCCGGTCAACCCGGCAGGTGGCAGCAATGGCGCAAAAGCTGGCCGAGCGGGTCAAGCATGGTGGTTTTGGCCATGTGCGGATCGAAGGCCTGCCCGCGGCAGACTGGGTGCTGATCGATGCCGGCGACGTGGTGGTGCACTTGTTCCGTCCCGAAGTGCGCACGTTCTACAATCTCGAACGGATGTGGGCGTTC
The DNA here is from genome assembly GCA_039795595.1 of Pseudomonadota bacterium. Lineage (GTDB taxonomy): Bacteria > Pseudomonadota > Alphaproteobacteria > Sphingomonadales > Sphingomonadaceae > Novosphingobium. The sequence goes on along the minus strand of JBDKLL010000007.1, from coordinate 22,958 downwards.
GGAGACAGCGCCGGCGCGGCGTGAGCATCGGCCGCTGATCGTCCCTGCCGCGCGCGGTCCCGGTCGTTATGCGTTTGCATATCATTGCTCGCGGCAAGATCGGCCGCTCGCCTGAGGCAGAGCTGGTTGATCGCTATGCCAAGCGGATCAGCTGGCCGTTCAAACTGACCGAATTGCCTGACACCGGGGGGACCATGCCCCCGCCGCTAACCCCGCTGCGCACGGTCTTGCTGGACGAGCGCGGCAAGCAGTTATCGTCGGAAGAATTTGCCGTGTTGCTAGGCAAGTGGCGCGATGATGGCGTGCGCGAAGCGCGCTTCCTGATCGGCGCGGCGGATGGCCATGGCGCGGCTTTGCGCGAAGAGGCCGATCTGCTGATCGCGTTCGGGGCGATGACCTGGCCCCATATGCTGGCGCGGGCGTTGCTGGCCGAACAATTGTGGCGCGCCACCAGTATTTTGGCTGGCCATCCGTATCACCGTTCGGGATAAGGCGGGTCATGTACCCGCGCGCCATCCTGCTGTTTGCCATGGCCTTTTCGGCACTGGGGCTGGGCGCGGCGATCGCATCCGGGCAGCAACAAGCCCTGCCATACGATACCGTGGGCGATACCCGGCGTGCCTTGGCCGAAGCCCAAGCCCAAGGCGCGGCTGCGCGCCTTCGCGCCGAAACGCTGGAAGCCAGCGCCCGCACCACGACGGCGACGGCAGATCGGACCACCGCTGAAATCGCGGCGCTGGCCGCCCGGATCCAGCAATCCGAAGCCGAACTTGCGGCCAATGCGGTGCGGGTGCGGCTGGTTGCCGCGCAGCAGGCGCGGTTGCGCGCGCGGCTGGCCGAACGGCAGCGCCCGCTGGTGCAATTGACCGCGGCGATGCAGCGGCTGTCGCGCCGTCCGCCGATCCTTGCGCTGCTGCGCCCGGGTTCGCTGAACGAAGCGGTTTACTTGCGAGCCGTGCTTGAAGCGATGGCCCCCGAAATTGCCCGGCGTACCAGCGCGGTGCGCGGCGACATTGCCCGCGGGCGCCAGTTGCATCGCGCGATCGTGCAGGCCAACACCCAACTGCGGGCGAGCGAAACCACCCTTGCCGGGCGCCGCCGCGAATTGGCCGGGGTGGCTGCACAGCAACGCTTGGCGGCCCGCGCAGCCAGCAGCGTGGCCGATCGCGAAGCCGAGCGGGCATTGGCATTGGCCGAACAGGCCCGGGATTTGTCGGCTCTGGTGGTCGAACTGGACAAGGCCGGTACTGTGCGCGCGCAATTGGCGGCCCTGCCCGGGCCGGTGCTGCGCCCGGCACAACCCGGGTTGGCCCAAACTGGCGAGCAAAGCTCCGCTCAAATCCAATTGCTGTCTGCTATTCCGCGTCAACCGCCTGCCGTCTTGCCGGGCTACCTTCTGCCCGTCGGCGGGCGGATCATTGCCGGGTTCGGCGATGCGGCACCGGGCCGATCGCGATCGCGCGGGTTGTCGATCGCGGCCCTGCCGTTTGCTCAGGTGGTAACGCCGGGCGCGGGGCGGGTGGCGTTTGCCGGCCCCTATCGCGGTTATGGCGTCATCGTGATTATCGAACACGGCGGCGGGTGGACTTCACTGATAACTGGACTGGGCCAGCTTGATGCCCGGGTCGGGCAGCAGGTTCTGGCTGGTTCGCCGCTGGGGCAGGCCGGGCCGGGGCATCCGGTGCTGACGCTGGAACTGCGCCGTGGCGGCGAAGCGATCAACCCGCTTGATATGATCAAGGGTTAAGGGGTGGTGGCCTGCCGGTCGAAACGGCATCTTCCGCAATGGCCATCTGGTGTTAACCTGCGCGGCGCGATAGAGAGGCGCCAATATTTGCGAAAGGCCCGTTGCCGATGAAGTTCGCCCCGTTGTTCCGCTCTGTGCTGCTGGTCAGCGCCGTTGCGCTGCTGCCAGTCACCACTGCGGGGCTGGCGGCGGTCGATGGCCGCGCCGGGCCGCAGTTCGGCCGGTTGCTGACCGTGTACCAGCTGGTCAAGGCCCAGTACGTCGAACAAGTCGATGACGACAAGCTGATCGATGGCGCGATCGAAGGAATGCTGGCCGCGCTCGATCCGCACAGCGATTACCTGCAGGGGGCCACGCTCGATCGGCTGAACAACCTGATCGATGGCAACTATTCGGGGCTTGGCCTGTCGGTTGGCATGGAAGATGGCGCGGTGAAAGTGATCGCGCCGATGAAGGGCAGCCCCGCGGCCGAAGCCGGGATCAAGGCTGGCGATTTCATCACCCACCTTGATGGCAAGCTGATCTATGGCGGGGAACTGGACGATGCCGTTGCGCAGATGCGCGGCGAAGCCGGCACCAAGATCCGCCTGACGATTTTTCGCCCCGGCCGCGACGAACCGTTTGATGTGACCGTGACCCGCGGGGTGATCAAGCTTGAACCGGTAACCTGGGAACTCAAGGACAAAGTTGCCGTCATCAGCGTGAACGAATTCTCGCGCGATGTTGGCGTGGACGTGAACAAGGCGATTGTCGACTTGCGCAAGCAGGCGGGCGGCAAGCTGACCGGGATCGTGCTTGATTTGCGCCAGAACCCGGGGGGCTCACTGGATGAAGCAGTGGCGCTGTCGGACTTGTTCCTGACCAAGGGCGATGTCGTTTCACAGCGCGGGCGCAATCCCGAAGACAACGAATTTTACCGCGCGGAAAGCGTGTTCCCCGGCGATGCGGCCAAGGGGCTGCCGGTGGTGGTGCTGATCGATGCCGGGTCGGCTTCGGCCTCTGAAATCGTGGCCGGCGCGCTGCAGGACCAGCACCGCGGCCTGATCATGGGTGAACGCAGCTTTGGCAAGGGATCGGTGCAATCGCTGTTCCCGCTGGATCGCAAGCACGCGGTCAAGATCACCACCGCGCGGTATTACACCCCGTCGGGCCGGTCGGTGCAGGAAGGCGGGATTGAACCCGATATCCGCGTGCCGCAGCTGTCTGATCCCGATGCCGCCAAGCGCCTGCAATATTCGATCCGCGAAAGCGATTTGCGCCGTCACCTCGTCAACGAAGCCGGGATTGATGACAAGAAGCTGGAAGCCGATGCGCAGCTTGACCCGCGGTTCAAGGCTACGCCGGAAGAGCTTAAGGCCAAGGGGATCGACGATTACCAGCTGTGGTACGCGATCCAGACGCTGAACCGCACCATTCCGGTGCCGGCACGGAAGAAGTGATGGTGACTGCGCTTCACGATCCTGCGGCACCCGCTGCACTGGGCCGCCGGGCAGCGCTGATCGCGTTCGCCGTGCCTACGGCGCTGCTGGGTGGGGCCTATCTTGGCCAATACGGCTTTGGCCTTTACCCGTGCGAGATGTGCTGGTGGCAACGTTACGGCCATTTTGCCGCGCTGGCGCTGGCGTTGCTCGCGCTGCTGCGCCCGGCCCAACAACGCTGGCTGGCGGCACTGGCGGCGGTGGCGATCATCGCGGCAGGCCTGATTGGCGCGTTCCACGCCGGGGTTGAATACCAGTGGTGGCAAGGCTTCACCACGTGCAGCGCCGCGCCGGGCGCGGGTAGCGGGATCGATCCGTTGCAGGCGGTGCTTGATGCGCCGCTGGTGCGCTGCGATCAGGTGCAGTGGCAGCTGCTGGGGATCAGCCTGGCGGGCTTCAATTTCCTGATTTCGGTTCCGGCCGGGCTGTTCGTGCTGGGCCTGTTGCGCCGCGCGGACCGGGCTGGCGGGGGGCGCGCGTGAACGGGCCTGCGCCCACTGCCGCGGCCAAGACCGCGCGGATGCTGCGGGTTGATCAGGCGGGCGAATATGGTGCGACCCGGATCTATGCCGGGCAGTTGGCGGTGATGGGCGGCCGCGCCCCGCTGTCCGCTGAAATCCAGCATATGGCCGAACAGGAAGCCGATCATCGCCGCCGCTTCGATGCGCTGCTGGCCGAACGCGGGGTGCGGCCCACCGCGCTGCAGCCGTTCTGGCACGTTGCCGGGTTCGCGCTGGGTGCGGCAACGGCCTTGATCGGACCCAAGGCGGCGATGGCCTGCACCGCCGCGGTCGAAGAAGAGATCGACCGGCATTATACCGAGCAACTTGACGAACTGGGCGATCAGGATCCCGAACTGGCCGGGATGATCCGCGAATTTCGGGATGACGAACGCGCGCACCGCGAAACCGCGCTAGCCAATGGGGCCGAACAGGCGGTGGCCTATCCGGTGCTGTCGGGGGCGATCCGGCTGGGCTGCCGGCTGGCGATCCGGCTGGCGGAGCGGATTTGATTTGAGCCAGATTTGATCAGGGCCAAGGCCCGGTCTGCTTCATCTGTTATTCAGGGCGCGGGCCGCTTATGGTACTTGCCGCCCAAGGAGATTGTGATGCGTCTGCTGATTGTCCCTGTTGCTGCCGTTGCCTTCGCAGGTTTCGCCGCTGCCCCCGCCACCGCGCAGGAGGCACCCGAACCCAAGGTCAACCAGCTGATCGTTTATGGCAACGACACGTGCCCTGAATCGACCGACGATACGATCACCGTCTGCGCCCGCAAGGCAGAGGCCGAACGGTTCCGCATCCCCAAGAACTTGCGCGAGCCGGTCAACCGCCCGTCCAGCGAAGCCTGGAACAACAAAGTGCTGGCGTATGAAACCGTGGGGTCAAGCGGCACCAATTCGTGTTCGGCCACGGGTTCCGGTGGGTGGACCGGGTGTTCGGCCAAGCTGATCAACGCGGCCTATGCCGAAAAGAAAAATGCGTCCGACGTGCGCTTTGGCGAACTGATTGCGGCGGAACGGGCCAAGCGCCTGTCGACCATTGATGCCGAAGCCGGTGAAACCCAGCAGCGGGTCGAACAGGCCGAAAAGGATTACGAAGCCCGCGAAAAGGCCAATGCCGAGGCCCAGCAGGCGCCAGCCCCGGCGGTTGATGCACCCCCGCCCGAACTGAACGCCCGCCCCGCCACCAAGCCGTAAGCAGCACGGCTTGCGGGGCGGCGGTTGCTGGCCGGACTGGTGGCCGGCGCTTCAGCTGAGCGCGATGTCGGGTGCGTCTTCCTGCTTCATCCCGACCAGGTGATAGCCGGCATCAACGTGGTGGGTTTCCCCGGTTACGCCCGCGGACAGGTTCGACAGCAGGTAGAGCGCCGATCCACCCACGTCTTCGATCGTGACGTTGCGGCGCAGCGGGGAATTCAGTTCGTTCCATTTCAGGATGTAGCGGAAATCGCCGATTCCGCTGGCAGCCAGCGTACGGATCGGCCCGGCTGAAATCGCGTTGACCCGGATGTTTTCGGGGCCAAGGTCATTCGCCAGATACTTGACGCTGGTTTCCAGCGCGGCCTTGGCCACGCCCATGACGTTGTAATGCGGCACGACCTTTTCCGCGCCGTAATAGCTGAGCGTTAGGATCGATCCGCCATTGGGCATCATCGCCCGGGCGCGCTTGGCCACCGCGACCAGCGAATAGGCCGAGATGTTCATCGTCATCAGGAAGTTTTCGAGGCTGGTATCGCAGTATTTCCCGCGCAGCTCGTTCTTATCAGAAAAGCCAATCGCGTGGACCACGAAATCAATCGTCGGCCACTTGGCGGCGAGCGTGGCGAAAGCTTGATCAAGTGCGGCCATATCGGACACATCGCAATCGATCAGAAAATCGCTGCCCAGGCTTTGCGCCAGTGGTCGCACGCGCTTTTCCAGCGCTTCACCCTGATAGGAAAAAGCCAGTTCGGCCCCGGCTTCGCTTAATTTTTGGGCAATCCCCCAAGCCAGCGATTTGTCGTTCGCAAGCCCCATGATGAGGCCGCGCTTGCCCTGCATAAGTCCGGTCATGCGTTTCTTCCCGTGATCCCTTTTACCGCCGGTTGTCCGCCTGCCCGATCGCGTCCCGCTCTTCGGGACTTTCGGCCAGTGCGGCATTCAGTTCGGCACCGACCACCATCCCTAAGCCTACCAGCCAGAAAAAGAAAAGCGCGATCATCACTCCGGCCAGACTTCCATACGTGAGATCGTATGTGAAGAACCGGCGCAGCACCCACGGCAAGGCCATGCTGACCGCCACCCACCACCCGGCCACCAGCAGCGCGCCGGGCCATTTAGGATAGCGCGGGCTGCGATAATGGGTGGGGGTCAGCGTGTAGAACAGCAGGTACAGCGCCAGATAGATCACCAGCGGCGGAATGAAGCTGGACGTAAACAGCGCCAGCGCCAGCGCATCGAGCCGTGGGAACCATGCGGCAACCACTTGCTGGGCCGTGCCGATTGCCACTTGTGCCAGCAAGGCGAACAGCAGCGCGATAACCGCGACCACGATCACCCCGCTTGAAATCAGGCGATAGCGCCAGAAGGCATAAGCTTGCCGGGTGCCATAGGCGCGGCGCAGGATATCGCGGATCGTTTCGATCAGGCTGCCAACGGTCCACAGCCCAACCAGCCCGCCAGCCCAGAGCAACCAACCGCTGCGCGCCACGATCACATCCCGTGCAACTGGTTCCAATGCACCGGCCACCACCGGCGGCAGCGCGCCAAGAAAGGCATGGACCGATGCTGCACGCTGCGCCTGTTCACCGATCAGGCTGAAGATCGCCCCCACGGTGACAAAGAACGGAAACAGCGCAAGGATGCCCATGTAGGCAAGATTGCCGGCGTGAATGAAGCCATCGTAATAGGCCCCCGACCAAACCCGCGCGATCACCCGAAACGGCTGCGATCGCCAGAAATGGCCATCTTCGCCAATGTGTTCGTCCAACTTGTCGCGCAGTTGGTGCCGCGCGCGCCGGCGGCGGGCTTCGGGTGAAAGCTGGCGCGGGGTCAGCGGCGGCAAATGGTCCGCATCGTCGATTGGCCGTTCTTCCACCGCAAGGTCTGCCTAAACGCCGAAGCGGGCGCGCACGTTGCGGGAATCGCGCCACCCTTCCAGCCGGCGGGCAAGGTCTTCATCAGCATCAGGCAGGTCCACTTCGATCCTGATCAACTGATCGCCGCGGGTGCCGTCCTTGCGGGTGAACCCTTTCGCCTTCAAGCGCAGCGTTTTGCCCGAACTCGTGCCCGGGGCCACGGTCAGCATCACCGCGCCGTCCACCGTTGGTACTTTGACTTTGCCGCCGTGCACCGCTTCGTCGAGCGTGATCGGCAGGTCGATGCGGATATTATCGCCGTCACGCTTGAAGAACGGGTGTGGGTGGAGCTGGATCGTAACCAGCGCATCGCCCGCCCCGCCCGGCCCGGGTTCACCCTTGCCGGCCAGCCGCATCTGGGTGCCGTCTTCCACTCCGGCGGGCAGCTTGAGGTCGATCGTCTTGCCATCCGCCAGTGTGATCCGCTGGGCGGCCAGCACCGCGGCATCGGGCAGCGATACGCCCAGTTTGTATTGCACGTTGGCCCCGCGCGGCGCGGCCCGTCCGCGCCCACGCCCGCCGGTGGGGCCGCCGCGGCCACCAAACAGCCCTTCAAAAATATCGCCAAGGTCCACGCCCTCGCCGCCGAACCCCTCGAAGCCATCGGCGCGAAAGCCACGGTGTGCGCCGCCGAATCCGCCCGGCCCGCCGCCACCAAAACCCATCGTCGGGTTGCCGTCGATGTCGATTTCGCCGCGATCAAACCGGGCGCGCTTGTCCTTGTCGGACAGCAGGTCATATGCCCGGGTTACTTCCGAAAAGCGCTCTGCGGCTTTCGGATTGTCGGCGTTGCGATCGGGGTGAAGTTCTTTGGCGAGCTTGCGATATGCGGACTTTACGTCCTTTTCGCTCGCGCTGCGGGCAACGCCCAGGATCGAATAAGGATCGGCCATGCCCGTTAGCTAGGGGTCCGCAGCTCACCCTGCAAGGTTTTGCGGCGTTATTGCGAGACGGTTGCGCTTTCTTCGCGGGCCATGCGCGGCTATGCGGGGGAACGATGGATGAAGCCCAAGCCAGCAATGCGATCCCCGATGCCGCGCCGTTCGCGTTGTTCGACGCATGGTTTGCCGATGCCAAGCAGCACGAACCCAATGATCCCGAAGCCGTGGCAGTGGCAACGGCCACGCCCGATGCCATGCCATCGGTGCGGATGGTCCTGCTGAAAGATCACGGCCCCGACCTGCTGGGGCCGCACGGTGGGTTCGTGTTCTATACCAACAGCCACAGCCGCAAGGGCGGTGAATTGCTGGCCAATCCGCACGCAGCAATGTTGTTTCACTGGAAATCGCTGCGCCGGCAAATTCGCATCGAAGGCACTGTGGCGCGTGTGCCCGATGCCATGGCTGATGCGTACTTCGCCAGCCGGGGCCGCGATTCGCAGTTGGGTGCGCACGCCTCGGACCAATCTGCCCCGCTGGCGTCGCGCGGGGAATTCATTACCCGGATCGCCAAGACCACGGCCCAGCACCTGATCGGCGCGGTCCCGCGCCCGCCGCATTGGACCGGTTTTTGCCTGACGCCCAGTGCGTTTGAATTCTGGCTGGATCGGCCGTTTCGGCTGCACGAACGCCGCCGGTTCACGCGGGTGGAGGGCGGCTGGACCAGCACGCTGTTGTATCCATGAGCGATCTGCACGCCCTTAATCGTAGCGCGGCCTATGCCAGCATTTCGGTGGCGCTGTTGCTGTTTGGCCTGAAGGTTTGGTCGGTGCTGGCCACCGGTTCCACCGCGATGCTGGGCAGCCTCGCGGATACTGGGCTGGACCTGATCGCCAGCCTCGCCACGCTGGCCGGGGTGTGGGTTGCGGCCCAGCCCGATGATGACAACCACCGGTTTGGGCACGGCAAGGCCGAAGCGCTGGCGGCGATGTTCCAGGTGGTGCTGATCTCGATCTCGGCGCTCAGTTTGGCCTTGCGCGCCGCGGATCAATGGATCGCCGGCACCCGCCCTGCAGGCGCGGAAGATGGGATCTTGGTTTCGGGCGTGGCGATGGCGGCCACGATCGGCTTGCTGGCGTGGCAACGCCGGGTGATCCGCAAAACTGGCAGTCTCGCGATTTCGACCGATCATGTGCACTATCAATCCGATTTGCTGCTCAATCTTGCAGTGATCGCGGCGCTGGCGCTCGATCAATATGCCGGGATCGCCGGGGCCGATGCGGTGTTCGGGCTGGGGATTGCCGGCTGGCTGGGCTGGGGGGCATGGGGGGCTTCGCAGCAGGCGATCGAACAGCTGATGGACCACGAATGGCCCGAAGAAAAGAAGGCCCGGTTTCTGGAAGTGGTGGCGCGCCACCCCGAATTGCGCGGGCTGCACGATCTGCGCACCCGCACGTCGGGCAATCGCGATTTCGTGCAGTTCCACGTTGCGGTTGATCCGGATATGACCGTGCGGACGGCGCACGATGTGATGGACGATATCGAAGCAAAACTGCTCAGCGAATTTCCCGGGGTGGAAATCCTGATCCATCCCGATCCGGAAGGGCTGGTCAATGAAACCGGGCTGGCGGCGCAGGATCTGTTGGCCGAACGGCAGGCCGCGCACCAGCGCAGCGGTTGAACACAGCGCTAACCGCGGCTTAACGCGGCGCTAATGCTGCGGGAACAGTTGAATGATCCGGGCGATTGTCTGCCGGATGGGGGCGTGCTTGCCTTCGTCGGTCTTGCCCAGCCGCACCACCGTAACCCCGTTTGCCTTGGACACGACAACGAATTGGCCAAGGTGCCCGTTCATTGAAAAGGTCGATCGCGGGGCACCCGGAAATTCGATGTGGCCGTCCCAACGCTGGGGGTGGTTGAGCCACAGTTGCGCGCCATAACCCGGGTTGGCCGGGCTGGCCGAAGCCATGAATTCGATCCAGCTGGGCGGCACCAGTTGTGCCCCGCGGACTGCGCCATCGTTGCGCAAGAATTCGCCGAATTTGGCCCAATCGCGGGCGGTACCATGGATCATGCTGCCACCCAGCAAAGTGCCGGCGCGATCGAATTCGGGAACCATGCTGGCCATCCCCAGCGGTTCGAACATCCGGGCGCGCAGGAATTCGCTGACCACGCGGCGGCGTTCTTGCGGGGAATTGGCGGCCGGGTCAGGATTGGCGATCAACACCCGTGCAGCCAAGTCGGACAGGATCAGCGAAGTCGCGGTGGAATATTCCCATCGGCGGCCGGGTTCGTCCTCAAGCGGCTGGGCTTCGGCATAGGCGGCCATATCGTCCCGCCCGTCAAGGAACAGCATCCGGGCGGTATCCGTGCGATAGGGCGCGCCTTCGGCTTCGGTGTGGCGCAGGCCTGAACGCATCTGCAGCAGTTCGCGCAAGGTGATTTCGCCGCGCGGATCGCCTGGACGCTGCCAGGCCGGGATCGGCACGCTTTCATCCAGTCGCAACCGGCCATCGGCCACCAACATCCCGATCATCACCCCGGTAACCGATTTGGCCATCGACCAGGAAATGAAGCGGGTGTTCTGGTGATAGCCCGGGGCGTAACGCTCCGCCACGATCTGGCCGTTGTGCAGCACCAGTACGGCCCGGGTTTCCGCGGTTTGCGGGTCGGTAAACAGAGTATCGACCGCCCGCGCCAACTGTTCGCGGTTGACCCCGGGATGCAGCGCCACTGCGGCCATCGCTGCTGCAGGCAGTGGCGGTGGGGCGGGTGCGGTTGCCGCGGAACAGCCGATCAGGGCTGGCAGCGCAAGCAGCGGCAGGATAAGGGGCAGGCAGCGCGAATGCATCGCGCGCATCCCTTGCGCAAAGGTTCAACGATGGCAACCACTAACGCGGCAGTGCATTCGGTTTCAAACCCTGCCGCCAATCGCCCCGCGCGAGCACGCTGGCGGCTGGCGATGGTGTTGGCGCTGTTGGTTTTTGGCGGGATCGGCTGGTTCTGGCAGCCGCTTAACGGTTATGCCCGGATCGGGTCCGCCTATGGCGCGCGGGTGGCTTGTTCGTGCCATTATCTGGGTGGGCGCACCCTGTCGGACTGCCGCAAGGATTTTGAACCGGGGATGGAACTGATCACCTTGTCGGATGACAAGGAAACAAAAAGCGTTACGGCCCACTTTCCCTTGTTGGCCAGCCAAACCGCCACATATGTGGAGGGCGCGGGCTGCCAACTTGAATCCTGGCACGATTAGGCGTTAGCGCGTCGTGATCTTTCAGCACAGGACAGCAGTGCAAATGTGATGACCAATACAGTTCAGATCACCCCGGTTATTTTGTGCGGCGGCTCTGGCACGCGGTTGTGGCCGCGCAGCCGGGCGGTGAAGCCCAAGCCATTCCTGCCGCTGGTGGGGGATGCCACCCTGTTTGAAGCCACGCTGGCGCGCTGCCCGGCCGGGGCGGATTTTGCCGATCCGATCGTGGTTGCCGGGGCGGCGCACCTTGAACATATCGATGCCCAACTGGCGGCGGCTCCGGGCGCGCATATGATTGTCGAGCCGGCGGCGCGGAATACCGCTGCGGCGATTGCGCTGGCGGCGCTGCGGCTGCCGGAAGATGCGGTGATGCTGGTCTGCCCGAGCGATCATCACATTGCCGATCCAGCAGCCTTCCAGCGCGCGGCGCGCGCGGCGGCGCAACTGGCGGCCGATGGCTGGCTGGTCTCGTTCGGGATCGAGGCGACCGCGCCGGAAACCGGGTTCGGGTATCTTCAGCGCGGCGAACCAATCGGGGATCTGGGCTTTCGCACCGCGCGGTTCATCGAAAAGCCCGATCTGGCCCGGGCGCAGCAGTTCGTGGCCGATGGCGGCTATGCGTGGAATGGCGGGATCTTTGCGTTCCGGGCCGGCACGTTCATGGCCGAATTGGCGGAGCATCGCCCGCAAATCGCCGCTGCGGCCCGGGCGGCCGTGGCCGCCGGGCGTGAAGAGGGCAACCGGTTCCATCCCGGCGCGGCGGAATTTGCGCAGATCGAAAGCGAATCGGTGGACTATGCGGTGATGGAAAACACCGCCCACGCCGCGCTGGTCCCGGCGCAGATGGGATGGTCCGATATCGGCAACTGGGACGCGCTGCTGGCCGCGCGCCAAAGCGGGGGCGCTGGCGACGCTGCGGGCAACGCGGTGCGCGGGTCCGCCGAACTGGTCGGGTGCCGCAACGTGCTGGTCGAAACCGATGGCCCGCGGGTTTCGGTGATCGGGCTGGAAGACGTGGTGGTGGTGGTCGATGGCGGCGAAGTCTTGGTGACCACGCGCGCCGGGGCGCAATTGGTCGGCAAGTTGGCGGGGGCCAGCAACCAGTGACCGCTGCAGGTGCCATCACTTTGCCGGTGCGAATGGTGGCGAAGCCGTGGGGCCGAGTGGATTTGCCCAGCCCCTTTGCCAATCCGGGCCGTGAAGCGATCGGCGAAGTGTGGTTCGAACCACCCCCGGCGCTTGATCGCCTGTTGGTCAAATACATCTTCACCAGCGAAAACCTCTCGGTGCAGGTTCACCCCTCGGATGCTCAGGCGCAGGCTGCCGGGCAAGGCCGACAGGGCAAGGAAGAGTGCTGGCTGGTGATCGCGGCCGAACCCGGCGCGCGGCTGGGGATCGGGTTCAACCGCGTGGTCGGCACAGACGAAATGCAGGCCGCCGCGCTCGACGGCAGCATTGAAGACCTGCTGGAATGGTATCCGGTTCGGGCGGGGGACTTCTTCTATATCCCCGCAGGTACGGTCCACGTGATCGGTGCCGGGGTCAGCCTGATCGAAGTCCAGCAGAATGCGGACATCACTTACCGGCTCTACGATTATGGCCGCCCGCGCGAACTGCATCTCGATCGCGGCATGGCCGTGGCGCAGGGCATCGCGCACGACCCGCAATTACGGCGCAAGGTTCCGGCTGGCGGCAATGTCCGGCTGGTCGAAGGTCCGTTGTTCCGGCTTGATCGGCTGGACGGCCGGCCCGATGCTATCACTGCGGCGCGTTATGCCGGGCCGTTGCTGGTAATCCCGCTCGACACGGCGGTAACGATTGCGGGGCAAGCAATCAGGCCGGGACAATGCGGGTTGGCCCAGGATATCGCCGCGGTTGATGGGACCGGGCGTTATCTTATCACCCAGCCGTACCGTTAGGCTGCGGCGAGGATACCGGTTCGGTGGCATCGATCCAGCCACCGCCGACCACCCGATCGCCATGATAAAGCACTGCGGCTTGTCCGGGGGCGACCCCGAATTCAGGCGCAAGGAAGCGAATCGTCGCTGGGCCGCCTGCGCCCAATGCACCATCGAGGGTGACCGGAACCGGTTTTGCCAGCGACCGCACTTTGGCCAGCAGCGGGGCGCCAGAAGCTATCACCGTGGGCAGTGGCCCGATCCGGTTGGTTTCCACGATCGTGGCGGCGGCCACCGCCAGCAATCGTTTCGGCCCCACCAGTACGCGCCGGGTGCTGGCGTCGATCCCGGTTACGTACAGGGGTTCCGCTTGCCCACCGATTTCCAGGCCGCGGCGCTGCCCCACGGTATAGTGGATCACCCCTTTGTGGAGGCCAAGCACCGCACCGGTTTCAGCATGAACGATATCGCCCCCGGCATCGGCGTCCGGGCGAACCGCGCGGACCACTTTGGCGTAGTCGCCATCGGGAACGAAGCAGATGTCCTGGCTATCAGGCTTGGCGGCATTGCGCAGCCCCGCTGCTTCGGCCAGCGCCCGCACGTGGGGTTTGGGCATTCCGCCCAGCGGAAAGCGCAGAAAATCAAGCTGTGCGTCGGTTGTTCCGTACAGGAAATAGCTTTGGTCGCGGGCCGGATCAGCGGCGCGATGCAGTTCCGCGCCGGCCGTGCCAATCACCCGCTGAACATAGTGGCCAGTGGCCAGGCAATCCGCGCCCAGTTCGCGGGCCATCGCCAGCAAGTCGGTAAATTTTGGCCCCATGTTGCACCGAATGCACGGGATCGGGGTGCGCCCGGCCATGTAGTCATCGGCAAATCGTTCGACCACGTCCTGCCGAAACGCGCTTTCGTGATCGAACACGTAGTGGGCAATGCCAAGCCGATCAGCCACGGCGCGGGCATCGCGGATATCATCGCCCGCACAGCACGCGCCCTTGCGTCCGGTTGCGGCGCCATAGTCGTATAGCTGCAAGGTGACACCGATCGTTTCGGCGCCGCTTTGTGCGGCCAGTGCGGCCACCACCGAACTATCAACCCCGCCCGACATCGCCACGACGATGCGCTTGCCCGCCAGCCGGCCATCCAGCTGGAACAGGCTGGCATAATCTTCAGGGGCCAATGTGGGCGAAGGCGGCGCGGAATTCATGGCGCGCCCTGTACACCGAGCAGCCCCAGCGTGCAAAGCATGCCGGTAAAGCGGGCGGCACAGTGACGGGCAGCGGGCCCGGGCAGGGCAATCGGGTAAGCTGTGTCAACAGACCGTAAAGCGCTGCTTTACCGGATCTTGACCTTATTCGCGTTATAGCGTGCGGCATGGAATTCGTGTTCGACCTTTTGACTGACCGTTCCGGTGCGGACGCAGCGTCCGGCGCAGTTGCGCCAGATGCCGTGTTCGGATGGAACAATATTGCGCGCGGCGATGCTTTGGCTGGTGCTGTCCGTGAAGGTTTTCGGACGATCGAATCACGTTTTCCGGTCCTCACAGGCGGGTTCGCAGACCGGGGAGCACGCGGTGCTGCCAGGTATCCCTCACGGGCCGTTAACCGAACTGATTCAGCAGATGGAAAAATCCATACGGGCATGGGAACGGCTGTTGCCGGGTTCCGGTGCGCCAATGGTCGAGGACACCAATGATCGAAAACCAGAAGATTCGCCCCGCCATGGTGATTGGCCCGTTGGGCGAACCGCTAACCCTTGAATCGCTGCCCAAGCCGAGCACGACCCGGTGGGTGGTCCGGCGCAAGGCGGAAGTGGTGGCGGCCGTCAATGGCGGCTTGCTGACGATTGACGAAGTCTGCGAGCGCTACAGCCTCACGCTGGAAGAGTTTGCATCGTGGCAGCGCGCGGTTGACCGGTCGGGCATGCAGGGTTTGCGGGTGACGCGGATCCAGCATTACCGCGACTTGTACGAGCGCCAGCACAAGTATTGACCCGCAACCCGCGTGAGCCGGGTTTCAGGTGGCTAGAGGCGGCCGGCACCGTGGATCGGATGCCGGCCGTTTTCGTTTGCCGGTCCGGTAGCGGCCGGGCCGTGTTGTTTGCAGACCCGGCAAGGCGGTTCGCCGAGCGCGGCATTGCCAGTTGTGCGCGGCGGCCCTATGGCAACGCTTGGAATTCTGCCTGCCAAGTGTGGCGATGCCGGCGCTTGCGAGCAGTGATTTAGCATAGTAATACAGCTTGGTGATAAAGCGCACGGCGAAACCCAGTGTTTCGGTGGCGCAGGCTCCGGAAATAAAGGCGGTTTCGGCATGGACTTCGATTCGAGGATTGACGCGGGCGCGGCTGAGCCGGGCCTTGAAGATCACAATCCCCTGTTCGACACCACCGAGGAAGATCGCCTGACCCGGCGCCGGATTGCGCTGATCGCGGCCGCCGTGCTGGTGCTGCTGGTGGCGCTGTGGTTCTGGAACCATGGGCGCGGGGCTGGCGATGACAAGGCTGGCAAAGCCGATCAGGCACCGGTGGTCTCGGTTGTCACCCCCGGTCGGGCCACAGTGATCGGTGAAATCAACGCTACGGGATCGCTGGCGGCGCGGCGTGAAATGCCGGTCGGCGTGGCGGGCGAAGGCGGACAGGTTGTGGCGGTGCTGGTCGAACCCGGGCAATGGGTGCGGGCCGGGCAGACGCTGGCGGTGATCGATCGTTCGGTTCAGGCGCAACAGCAGGCCAGCCAATCCGCGCAGATTCAGGTCGCGCAGGCCAATGCGCAGCTGGCCCAAGCCAATTTCGATCGCGGGGTGAAGCTGGTTGATCGCGGTTTCGTATCGAAGGCCGATATCGATCGGTTGCGGGCGACGCGCGATGCCGCCGTGGCGCAAGTGCGCGTCAGTCAAGCACAGTTGGGGGTTCTGCGGGCGCAGACCGGGCGGCTCAATATTGTCGCGCCTGCCGCCGGATTGGTGCTGGAACGCAAGGTGGAACCCGGGCAGGTGGTCAGCGCCGGTTCGGGCGTGCTGTTCCGTCTGGCCAAGGACGGCGAAATCGAAATGAAGGCGATGCTGGGCCAGCTTGAATTGGCGCAGCTTAAAGTCGGCGTGCCGGTTGCGGTTACCCCGGTTGGATCAGAACGCAGCTTTGCTGGGCAAGTCTGGCAGGTTTCGCCGGTGATCGATCCAGCTTCGCGGCAAGGGATTGCCCGGGTGGCCCTGCCCTATGCGCCAGACTTGCGCCCGGGCGGCTTTGCCACCGCGGTGATCAAGGCTGGTTCGGTGGTGGCACCGCTGCTGCCGGAATCCGCGATCCTGTCGGATAATCAGGGCAGCTATGTCTATATCGTCGGCAAGGGCAACAAGGCCGAACGCCGCAACGTCAAGACTGGCACCGTAACGGCCACGGGAATCGCGATCGTGGCGGGCCTTTCCGGTAGCGAACGGGTTGTGCTGCGCGCTGGCGGGTTCCTGTCGCCGGGTGAAACGGTCAAGCCCACACAGGCCCGGCCGTAAGGCCCGCGCGAAGGATTCGGTTATGAACTTCCGCAATATCTCGGCCTGGTCGATCCGCAACCCGGTGGTGCCGATCGTGCTATTCATCGGTCTGGTGCTGGCCGGGATCGTTTCGTTCTGGGGGATGGAAGTCCAGAACGATCCGGACATCGAATTTCCGATGGTGATCGTGGTGATTGCCCAGCCCGGCGCCGCGCCGACCGAAATTGAAACGCAGATCACCCAGAAGGTTGAATCCGCGGTGCGGACGATCAGCGGGGTTGAATCGATCAGTTCGACGGCCGCCGAAGGCAACAGCCAGACGATGGTGCAGTTCCAGATCGGCGAAGACATCAACGAAGCCGTCAACGAAGTGAAGAACGCGGTCGATCAGGCCCGTGGCGAAATGCCCGATGGGATTCTGGAACCGCAAGTGTTCAAGGCCCAGACTTCGTCTGATCCGATCGCCTACTTCGCGGTTTCGGCCGATGATATGACGCTGGAACAGCTATCGTGGTTCATCGATGATTCGATTTCCAAGCGGCTGCTGTCGATCACCGGCATGGCCGAGGTCACCCGCGGCGGCGGCGTGAAGCGGGAAATCCGGGTAACGCTGGACCCGGCGCGAATGCAGTCCCTTGGGGTGACCGCCAGCCAGGTCAACGCGGCGCTGCGCCAGCTCAATGTCAACGCGGCGGGCGGCAAGGCTGAAATTGCCGGATCGCGCCAATCGGTTCGGGTGCTGGGCAATGCGCAAACCGCTTTCGCCTTGTCGCAGACCGATGTGCCGTTGGGCGGTGGCCGCACCGTCAAGTTGAGCGATTTTGCCAAAGTCAGCGATAGTTACAGCGAAATCACCTCGACCGGGAAATTGAACGGCAAGCCGGTGGTGACATTCGGCATTTCGCGCGCCCGCGGCGCTTCCGACGTTTCCGTTTACGACAGCACCGTGGCCGAACTGAACAAGCTCGAAAAGGAGCACCCGGGTGTCCACTTCACCCGGCTGTTCACTTCGGTGGATTACACCAAGCAGCAATACGGCAGTTCGATTTCTTCGATGGTCGAAGGGGCGATTCTGGCCGTGATCGTCGTGTTCTTCTTCCTGCGCGATTGGCGGGCGACGATCATTTCGGCGATCGCGATCCCGCTGTCCGCGATTCCCGCGTTCTGGTTCATGCACGCTTGGTTCGGTTTTACGCTGAACACCATGTCGCTGCTGGCGCTGGGGCTGGTGGCCGGGGTGCTGGTCGACGATGCGATCGTCGAAATCGAGAATATCGTTCGCCATATGCGGATGGGCAAAACCGCTTATCAGGCTTCGATCGATGCGGCGGACGAAATCGGGCTGGCGGTGGTGGCCACGACCTTTTCGATCGTTGCGGTGTTCCTGCCGGTTACGCTGATGCCCGGTGTTTCGGGCCAGTTCTTCAAGAACTTTGGCATGACCGTGGTGATTTCGGTGGTGATGAGCCTGGCGGTGGCGCGAATGATCACGCCGATGGTCGCCGCCTATTTCCTCAAGGCCCATGGCCATGCCGAACACGCCAGCGGCCCGTGGATGGATCGCTATGTCAGCCTGCTGCGCTGGACGCTCGATGTATCGGGGGTGGCGCGTTACAAGGCGGCGCTGCGGGAAAATGGCCAGCGCGTGACGCTGGCCCGCCGGGTGCTGGCGCGGTTGCGCGATCACCGGATGTGGATGGTGGGCACGGGGATTACGGCGTTTGCGCTCAGCGTGCTGCTGCTGCTGAACATTCCGGGGCAGTTCTTTCCGGATTCGAATAATGATTTCAGCCAGATTCGGATCGAAATGGTTCCCGGAACCACGCTGGCCCAGACCGAAGCGGTGGCGGATGATGTGGCTACGCTGGTATCGCAGCGCCCCGAAGTGCAAAGCGCGCTGGAGCGGATCAACGAAGGTAGCGCCCGTGTGTTCATCACGCTCAAGGCGGATCGCAAGCTGACCAGCAAGGAGTTCGAGCGCGCCTTGACCCCGGAACTGCAAAAGATCCCCGATGCGCGGGTGACGTTCCAGGATATGTTCGGCGGCGGGCCTGGCGGGGGTACTGGCCGGCCGATTTCGATCATGCTTTCAGGGTCGGATTCGCAAGTGCTTGATCAAACCGCGGCCCAGCTGGTTGAAGAGATGAAAGACCTTAAAGAAGTGGTTGCGCCGCGGGTGGCGGCGGATATGCGCCGGCCCGAACTGATCATCACTCCGCGGCTTGATCTGGCGGCCAGCCTTGGGGTGACGACTTCGGCGCTCAGCCAGACGATCCGCATCGCCACGATCGGCGATATCGATCAGAACGCGGCGAAGTTCTCGCTCAGCGATCGGCAGGTGCCGATCCGCGTCCGGCTTGCGGAAGACGCGCGGCAGGACTTGTCGACCATACAGAACCTGCCGGTGCCGACCGCGGCAGGCGGATCGGTGCCGCTGGCGACGGTGGCGGATATCGGTTTTGGTTCGGGGCCGGTCAGCATCCAGCGCTACAATCAGAACCGCCGGGTTTTCGTCGGGGCAGATCTTCCGCCCGGCGTGGTCAAAGGCACGGCGATGAAGGCGATCGATAAGCTGCCGGTGATGCAGAACCTGCCGCGCGGCGTATCGAAGGAACCCTTCGGGCAGGACAAGTGGCAGCAGGAAATGATCGGCAACTTCGTCAAGGCGCTGGTGGCCGGGGTGCTGCTGGTGTTTTCGGTGCTGGTCCTGCTGTATCACCGCTTCGTTTCGCCGCTGGTCAACATGAGCTCGCTGTTCCTCGCACCGCTTGGCGGGTTGATCGCGTTGCTGCTGGTCGGGCAGCCGCTGTCGATGCCGGTGTTCATCGGGATCTTGATGCTGTTCGGGATCGTTGCCAAGAACTCGATCCTGCTGATCGATTTCGCGATCGAGGAAATGGCCCGCGGGGCCAGCAAACTCGATGCCATCGTCGAAGCCGGGCACAAGCGGGCGCAGCCGATTGTGATGACCACCGTGGCGATGACCGCCGGGATGGTTCCCACCGCGCTGTCGCTGGGTGGGGATTCGGCCTGGCGTGCGCCAATGGGCACTGTGGTGATCGGTGGCCTGGTGGTGTCGACCTTGCTGACGCTGCTGATCGTTCCGGCGCTGTTCAGTCTGGCAGATGGATTGGAAAAGCGGCTGGGGCCTTGGCTGCGCCGCACGTTCCTCAGTTATGAGCCCGAGCATGGCCGACAGGCCACGCCGGATGGCGAGGCTTTCCCCGCAGAGTGAGCGCCGCGCCGCCCGGATTGCGGCATACCGCTGCACCCGCCGCAGCGCCTGACCGGGCATGCCGGATGCGCCGGGTCGCCACCGGGCTGCTGCTGCTGATGGCGGCGCTGTTTCTGCTCGCGCGGCATTTTGCTGGCGAGCACGCGGCATGGGGTTATCTGCTGGCGTTCTGCGAAGCCGGGATGGTGGGCGGCTTGGCCGATTGGTTCGCCGTAACCGCGCTGTTCCGCCGCCCATTAGGCCTGCCGATACCGCACACTGCGATCATCCCTGAAAATAAGGACCGCATCGCCGATACGATGGCGGCGTTCCTGCGTGAAAATTTTCTCACCCCGCCAGTGATCGCGCGGCGGCTGCGGGCGATGAACCTGGCCGGGGCGGCTGGGCACTTTCTGGCTGATCCCCGGCGCGAAGGCGAACTGCGCCTGCGCACGGGCGCGGCCAGCCTGTTTGGCGATGTGCTCGAATCGCTTGATCAGGAACAGCTTGGCGGGCTGGCGAAGCAGGGCTTGCGCGCGCAGCTTGAACGGTTCGATATTGCGCCGTTGCTGGGGCAATTGCTGTCCGGGGCGATTGCCGATGGCCGGCACAAGCCACTGCTGGAAAGCCTGATCCGCTGGGCCGGGCTGACGCTTGAAGCGAACGAGCCATTGCTGCGCGAGGTGATCCATACCCGCGCCAACGCCATCATGCGCTGGACCGGGCTGGATGAACGGCTGGCCAACGGCATTCTCGATGGACTGTACAAGCTCTTGGCGGAAACGATCGTCGATCCCGACCATCCTTTGCGCCGCAAGATCGAGGAAGGGCTGGAAACCTTGGCGCACGATCTTGGCCATGATCCCAAATTGCAAGCGCGGGTGACGGCGATGAAGCATGAAGTGTTGGCCAACCCGGCGATGGCGCAGTGGCTTGATGGGATGTGGGAACGCACCCGCGCGGCATTGCTGCGCGCGGCACGCAATCCCGATGCTGCGCTGGCCGGGCAATTCGGGGCCAGCCTGGCCGAACTGGGCCGGGCGTTGCAGGGGGATCGGCGTTTGCAATTCCTGGTCAACCGCTTTGCCCGGCGCACATTGGTTGGGGTGGCCACGCGGTATGGCGATCAGATCGTGCGGTTGGTTTCGGAAACCGTGCGGCGCTGGGATGCAAAGACCGTCACCGCGCGGATCGAAGGCGCGGTGGGCCGCGATCTGCAATTCATCCGGATCAATGGCACGCTGGTGGGCGGATTGGTGGGCGTGGCGATCCACGCGCTGGATCGGCTGCTATGACCGGCCCGGTGCTGATCACCAGCCGGCTCGAATTGTGGCAGCCGGCTCCGGCAGACCTTGCGGATTTGTTCGCGCTGACACTCTCCGAAGAAACGCGCCGTTTCCTTGGCAGCTTTGTGCCCACGCAAATGGACGCCTTCAACCGCCTGCACCGCAACGCCGGCAGTTGGGCGCTGCACGGCTATGGCACCTTTATGGTACGGCTGCGGGGGCAAGGGCGGATCATCGCCAACTGCGGCGTATTCCGCAGCCACCGCGGGTTTGGCCAAGGGTTGGACGATGTGCCGGAAGCCGGCTGGATCGTGCATCAGGACCACTGGGGCGAAGGCGTGGCGCGTGAGGCGATGGAAGCCGCGCTAGACTGGTTCGACACTGTCCACGGCCGCCAGCGGATCGGCTGCATGATCGAGGACGGCCATACCGCATCGGATGCCTTGGCCGGCAAATTGGGGTTCGTGCGCTATGGGCTGCATCAGCCTGAAGGGGGCAAGGCGCTGGTGCTGTACGAGCGGGTTTAGAGAATTGCGATGCGGTTGAACCAAAAGCTGGCAATAGGCTTGCCGGTCGCATCGAGCGCCGGAATAAATCGCCCTCGCTTAAGCAGTACGGCGCAGATTTTTTGGGCGATGACTGGATCGCTGAAGGTTCGGACAACGTGACACCCGGTTGGCAGCCCTGCCGCGTCAATGTCGAGCCGGTAGTCGAAGCGACCCACCTGGTCGCGCGCAAGATGTAATCGCTTTACGTCATCAAAGGTGACCCACTTTTGATGGGGGCTGGCTGGCTCTGGTTGGCGTAAGAGCGCAGCCTGTTGATCCGGATCGAAACCCCATTCGCGGACCATGCTATCGCCGCACTTGCGCATTTCAATCATAGCACGCGGGAGCGTGTTGGTTTGGAATAATAAGGTGCCCATAACCGGCGCGGCGAACGCCATTTCATTGATCGCTTTCAACGCGACCTCATCGGGCCACGTGTGCGCGGAGCTCTTGGAGGGCTTTACCAGCTGAAAATTCAACAGCCGAGCAATGCGGCCATCGGGTAGAATGAGCGGAAAGGCGCTGGTATGAAACGGCTGAGTTGAGCCTAACCTGACTTCGAAAGATGAAAAACTCTCTGCTCGTTTTACCTGTTCTCCGATGAGCACCACCTGCACACTCGCACCCGGCCGGTATTGTTCTAGCCGCAAGGTCATGTGTTCATCGCCGGCGGCATATTCACGCGATAGCCGGCACATCTGTGGGGCGTTATCGATTTGCCACGATGAGGCGGGTTCAAAACGCAGTTCGGCCGCAACCGCCGGTGAGGTGAGGCTGAATGTTGCAAGGGCAAATAACAACCACTTCACTGAGGCCTCCTGAACAGGATGATCCATATTAAACCATTGTATAAAAAAGAAAAGGCCCCGCCGAAGCAGGGCCTTTTACATTGCGTCGAAGCGCGTTTGATCAGAGCTTGCCGGTGAGTTCCGGCACCGCGCTGAACAGGTCGGCCACTAGGCCGATGTCCGCGACCTGAAAGATCGGGGCGTCTTCGTCCTTGTTGATGGCGATGATCGTCTTGGAGTCCTTCATGCCGGCGAGGTGCTGGATCGCGCCCGAGATGCCCACGGCCACGTAGACTTCGGGGGCGACGATCTTGCCGGTCTGGCCGACCTGATAATCGTTGGGGACATAGCCCGCATCGACCGCCGCGCGGCTGGCGCCAACCGCGGCGCCGAGCTTGTCGGCCAGCGGGAAGATCGTGGCTTGGAACGTGTCCGCATCCTTCAGCGCGCGGCCGCCCGAGACGATGATCTTGGCGCTGGTCAGTTCGGGGCGTTCGCTCTTGGCGATTTCCGAACCGACGAAGCTGCTGGTCCCGGCATTGCCGGTGCTGGCGACGGCTTCGACGCTGCCCGAACCGCCGGTGGCGGCAGCCTTGGCGAACGCGGTGCCGCGCACGGTGATCACCAGCTTGGCATCGCTTGATTCAACGGTGGCGATGGCGTTGCCGGCATAGATCGGACGGGTGAAGGTCTTTGGACCTTCGACCGAGAGGATGTCCGAAATCTGCATCACGTCGAGCAGGGCGGCAACGCGCGGGGCGATGTTCTTGC
>JBDKLL010000006.1:0-4643 GCA_039795595.1 Pseudomonadota bacterium | reverse complement strand
CGGGCCACGGGTTGAACGGGATCAGGTTGACCTTGGCCGGCAGCTTGTACTGCTTGATCAGGCGCACCAGTTCGCGGGCATCGTCGTCGCTGTCGTTCTTGTCCTTCAGCATGACGTATTCGAATGTGATCCGCCGTGCGTTCGACGCGCCGGGATAATCCGCGCAGGCCTGCAACAGTTCGTCCAGCCCGTACTTGCGGTTGATCGGGACGATTTCGTCGCGGATTTCCTTGGAAACGGCGTGCAGCGAAACCGCAAGGTTGACGCCGATTTCCTCGCCGCAGCGGGCCATCATCGGCACGACGCCGCTGGTCGACAGCGTGATCCGCCGCTTGGACAGCGCCAGCCCATCGCCGTCCATCACCAGTTTCAGGGCATCGCGGACATTGTCGAAATTGTAGAGCGGTTCGCCCATGCCCATCATCACGATATTGGTCAGCAACCGGCCATCGGGCGAATAGCCGCCGCCGTCTTCGTCTTCGACATCGTCCAGCCCGGCCATCGTGCCGCCGCCTTTGGGCCATTCTCCCAGCGCATCGCGCGCCAGCATCACCTGCCCGACGATTTCGCCGGGCGTCAGGTTGCGCACCAGACGCATCGTCCCGGTATGGCAGAACCGGCAGTTCAGCGTGCAGCCGACCTGGCTGGACACGCATAGCGTGCCGCGATCGGCATCGGGGATGAACACCATTTCGAATTCATGGCCATCGGCAGTGCGCAGCAGCCATTTGCGGGTGCCGTCATTCGAATGTTGGGCCAGCACGATGTCGGGCCGGCCGATCACGAACCGCTCGGCCAGCCACGGGCGCATCGCCTTGGCGATATCGGTCATCGCTTCGAAATCGGTAACACCGCGGTGGTACAGCCAGTGATAGACTTGCTTGGCACGCAGCTTGGCGGCTTTGGCATCCAGCCCGGCATCGGCAAACAATTCGGCGATCCGTGCCTTGGGCAGGCCCATCAGGTCAACGCGGCCATCATCGCGCGGGGTGATGTCGCGCGGGACGGGAACGGGGTCAAGCGGCCCCGGAATGGGCATGAGTGCAGTATCGGCCATAAGCGGCGCGATATAAGGTCAGACGGCCTGAAAAGCTAGCGTGCAGCAGCGCAGCCAACCGCAGCGGCATCCATCGCGGTGGCAGCCCCCGCCAGTTGCCACGTGTTGGTAAAGCTGCGGCCCGATGCATCGCGTGCGCCGATGGTCATTGCGGCGGCCGATCGCATCGCGGCCACGATCGCGGCATCGCCGCGCTTGTCGCTGGCCCAGACATCGCCGCCGCCGCCGACCAAGGGGATCCGCTGTCCGCCGATCACCAGCGTGATCGGGGCTTTGGCTGCCAGTTTGCGCGACAGGCGAAAATGCACTTGCCCGCGCACCTGCTGGCGCGGCCACCACGCCACATCGGCGTAAGGCTGGAAATCGCGTTGCAGGGTTGATGGTTCGGCTTGCGCGATGGCGTAACAGCGCGGCACCGCCGGATCGCGGAATGCGCCCCATTGCCCGAACACGCCCAAGGCATCGCGGGCCAGCACCGGCGCGGGCAGCAGGCTGGCGGCAATCAGCGGAAGGATCCGCAAGGCGGACAAGTTGGCCATGCCGGTTATTCGCCGATCAGATCGAGATAGGCCACCACATCGTTGTCGGTGGCGATGAACAGGCCGTCCTGCACCGGGGCAGGCTGCTGCGCTGCGATATTCAGGGCTTCGGTTAACGGGCCATAGAACAGCGTGCTGGCTGCGCCGCCTTCAACATCGCCATCAAGGTGATACAACCGAACCGTGGCGTTATCATACGTGGTGCGCATCAATCGTCCTCGCGCTTGGTGGCATCGTGTTGGCGCGCGGCGCGGGCGGCTTCGGCTTCACGCACCGCGCGCAGCGCCTTGGGTTCACCGTGCAGCGCGCGGTTGGCCTGCGCCTGCCGGGCCGCCGCATCGCGTTTGCGGGCCTTGCGTGCCATTCGCAAATTGATCACTTCGGCCATGGTCAGGCCCGTTCCGGGTAGCGGATTGCCATGACTTCCCATTCCTTTTCACCGCCGGGCAGGCGCACCCGGCGCAGATCGCCCACCGCCGCGCCGCGCAGCGCCCGGGCCAGCGGCGCGCTCCAGCCGATCTGGCCGGTGCTGGCATCCTGCTCATCATCGCCGACCAGCGTCAGCGTGCGGTGGATGTCGTCTTCGTCAGCGATCGTCACGGTTGCCCCGAACCATGCACGGGTGCGGTCTTCCTGCTGCGCCGGATCGATCACCCGCGCGGCCTTCATCCGCCGGGCCAGATGCGCCAACTCGCGGTCGATTTCGCGCATTCGCTTGCGGCCATACAGGTAATCGCCGTTTTCGCTGCGATCGCCATTGCCCGCCGCCCAACTGACGATTTCGACAATCGCCGGGCGTTCGGTGCCTAGCAAATGGTCATACCGCTGGCGCAGCGCGGCCATGCCGGCGGGGGTGATGGGCGGGCCTTCGGGTTTCATCGGGCGGGGTCAGCCAATGCTGCGCTTGCCAAGGAAGTGGCTGAGCGGATCGGGGCCGCGATAGCTGGCACGGGCGGGGTGGATTGCTTCGTAAACCACTGCGTTTTCCAGCACCCGCTGCACATAGTTGCGGGTTTCGAACAGCGGGATGCGCTCGATCCAGTCGATCCACTCAATCCCGCCGTTGCGCGGATCGCCATTGGCCGCAAGCCACTTGTTCACGTTGCCCGGCCCGGCGTTGTAGGCCGCCACGGCGAGCGGATAGCTACCCCCGAAATAGCGCAGCAACCGCTGGAAATAGGAATCGCCAAGCAGCATATTGTAACCCGGATCGCTGATCAGGGCATCGGGGACAAAATCCAGTTCAACCCGGCTGGCCTGATCGCGCGCAGTGCCCGGCATCAGTTGCATCAACCCGCGCGCGCCGGCGTGGCTGATCGCGTTTTCGGCGAACTGGCTTTCCTGCCGCGCGATTGCGTGAACCATCGTCCAGTCGCTGCCTTGCGGCACCGGGATCATCGGGAACGAGGTGCGGCGGAAATTGCCATGGCCATCGCTATGGGCCGATTGGCCGAGGATCACAGCCAGATCACGCCGTCCCAGTTCGGTGGCAAGCTGGGCCACCAGCACGTGATCGGCCTCGCTATCGGCTTGTTCGGCGATTTCCTTGAAGAACCGGACCGAAGTGGGCCAATCGCTTTCGCGCGCCACTTCACGCACGGCTTGTGTCAGCGGACGGGCGTTGAAGGCGGCGCGTTCGGCCGGGGTGGGAACGGCGCTTGGATCGGTTAGCAGCGTTGGCAGCGGGCGGCCCAGCCGTTCGAGCGCGAGCATACCGTAAAACTGATCCGGATAGGCCGCGGCCAGTTCGAAATACCGCTGCGCGCCGGCGGCATCGCCGCTGCGGGCCAGCGCGCGGCCAGCCCAGTAGAACCCTTTGCTGCGGGTTTGCGGGGTGCGCCCCGCCGCACCATAGCGCCAGAATAGCGGGGCCGCCTGCGCGCCATTGCCAAGGCTCCACAAGGCCTTGGTTCCCCCCAGCCAGACCAGCGAGGTGTAATCATCACGCAGCCCATAAGGCATGGCGCTGACATCGGCCCCCGGCGCAAAGCTTTCGTCCACCGAGGCGGCCAGCCGCACCGCGCTGGCATCATCGCTGCGCCGGGCGATAGCGAGCAGATCGGCAATCCATTTGCGCGGATCGAGTGGCCGGGCCGACAGCGGTGGCCGCGTGGCAAGCGTTGCCGCGGCCAGCGCATATTGCCCTTTCAACCGCGCCCGGTGCGCGCGATTGTAAAGGTAGCCCGGATCAGCCGCGGCACCGGGGGGCAGCACAGGTTCGGCCGCCGCGGTGGCAGTTGGCATGGCTGTGGGCGAAGTTGGGCTAGGTGCAGCCACAGCAGGACTGGGTGCTGTCGGGCTGGATGGGGCTGGAAATGGATCCGGGGCGTTGACCAGCGCCAGCCGGGCCGTGAACAGCGGGCGTGCAGCGGGCGATGTGAACGGCAGCAACCGTGCGGCCTGCAACCCGCTGCTGGCCCATAGCAACTGGTCCATCCGGGCATCGTGGTCGGCCGTGGTCAGGATGCGGCCAAGTATGGGCCACAAGTTGGCTTCGGCCACGTCGCTCATCGGGCCGCCGCGCCACGCGGCACGGCCTACTTCGGCGGCGTCTTTGCGGCCCAAGGCGAACAGTGCCAGCGCATAGTGCGCGCGACCGGGATTGGTGAGTGGGGGAACGCGGTCGAAATAAGCGGCAATCCGCGCCGGATCGGCCGGTTCGCGTTCAAGCGCGCGTTCGGCATAGCCGCGCAGCCGTTCGTCCTCGGGAAAACCCGAATAACTGGTCAGAAAACCGGCATAGTCCGCAAACAGGAAGCGGTCGGACGCGGTCAACTGTTTCCACCGGGCGATCGCCATGGCCATAGTTCCGGCGGGCGCAGCGCGCAGGGCGGCACGAGCGCGATCCCATTCGCTGCCATCCGGCAGCGCGGCAGCGGTGGCGCTGGGGGAGGGCGCTGCCAGCCGGGGATCCTCCAGTTGCGCCGCAGCCGGACCGCCGCCCAAAGCAAGGATTATCAGCGCAGAAGCAATTGTCGTGCGGACCATGCTGGACATTCTGCGCAAAGGCTCCTTATGGGACGCTGAACAACGATGTCCCGGTGGTG
>JBDKLL010000005.1:0-3323 GCA_039795595.1 Pseudomonadota bacterium | reverse complement strand
TGCACCTGCCGGCTGAGACGCGCGATCGGGCAGGCAAGGGAGCCTCCCGTGCACTGCGTCGTGAAGGCCGTGTCCCCGCCGTTGTTTATGGTGGCAATGAAGAACCCCTCGCGATCCACGTCGAGGAAAAGCTGCTGGTCAAGCAGCTGGGTACCGGCCACTTCTTCAACTCGATCGTCGAGATCGAAGTCGGCGGGAAGGTCGTCAAGACGCTCCCCAAGGATGCTGCCTTCCACCCCGTCAGCGATCGTCCGCTGCACGTTGACTTCCTGCGCCTCTCGGCCAATTCGACCGTGCACGTCGAAGTGCCGGTGGTGTTCGTCAACGAAGCCGCTTCGCCGGGCCTCAAGCGCGGTGCGGTGCTGAACATCGTCCGCCACGAACTGGAACTGGTCTGCGCGCCGGACAAGATCCCCGACGACATCCAGATCGACGTGACCGGCCTGGATGTTGGCGCTTCGATCCACATCAGCCACGTTGCCCTGCCGGCTGGCGTAAAGAGCGCGATCACCGACCGCGACTTCACCATCGCCACCATCGTTGCCCCTTCGGGCCTGCGCAGCGAAGAAGGCGACAACAGCAAGACCGAAGCGGGCGAATAAGCCTGTCATGGTTGACTGGGGCGGTTCTGCTGCCCCATGCGAAACCGGGCCGCAGCAATGTGGCCCGGTTTTCGTTTGCCCGATCACACGCTGGAGATGAAACGTGCAGCTTTGGGTTGGCCTTGGCAATCCCGGTCCGCAATACGCGATGCACCGCCACAACGTGGGGTTCATGGCGCTGGATACGCTGGCCGATGTGCATGGCTTCGCACCCGCGCAGAAGAAGTTTCAGGGCTGGCTGCAGGAAGGCCGGATCGGGTCGCAGAAAGTGCTGCTGCTGAAACCAGCCACCTTCATGAACGAAAGCGGCCGCGCGGTGGGCGAAGCGCTGCGGTTTTACAAACTTGGCCCCGATGCGTTGACCGTATTTCACGACGAGCTGGATCTGCCCCCCTTCAAGGTGAAGGTAAAACACGGCGGCGGCCATGCCGGGCATAATGGCTTGCGCTCGATCGATCAGCACCTTGGCCCCGATTTTCGCCGGGTGCGCCTTGGCATTGGCCACCCCGGGCACAAAGACCGGGTAACTGGTTATGTGCTGGGCAATTATGCCAAGGCCGAACTCGATCCGCTGGCCGACATGCTTGGCGCGATTGCCGCTGAGGCCGACTGGCTGGCCAAAGGCGATGATGCCCGGTTCATGAGCGACGTCGCTTTGCGCCAGCAGGATAGCTAGCCAATCGCCGCTGCGCCCGCTAAGGGCCGCGCAAACTTTTTACCGGAGAATGAAATGGGCTTCCGCTGCGGGATCGTCGGGCTGCCGAATGTTGGCAAGTCCACCCTGTTCAACGCGCTGACCGAAACGCAGGCGGCGCAGGCGGCGAACTATCCGTTCTGCACGATCGAACCCAACGTGGGCAATGTGGGCGTGCCCGATCCGCGGCTGGATGCGCTGGCCAAGATCGCCGGCAGCCAGAAGATCATCCCCACCCAGCTGGGCTTTGTCGACATTGCCGGGCTGGTGCGCGGGGCATCGAAGGGTGAAGGCCTGGGCAACCAATTCCTGGGCAATATCCGCGAAGTGGATGCGATCGTCCACGTGCTGCGCTGCTTTGAAAACGACGATATTCAGCACGTCGACAACAAGGTCGATCCGATTTCGGATGCCGAAACGGTCGAAACCGAACTGATGCTGTCGGATCTTGAAAGCCTGGAAAAGCGCGTTCCCGCCGCCCAGAAAAAGGCCAACGCCGGCGACAAGGAAGCCAAGATCACGGCATCTGTGCTTGGGCAGGCGCTGGACCTGCTTCGCGAAGGCAAGCCTGCCCGGCTGACCCAGCCCAAGGACGATGAAGAAGCCCGCGTATTCCGGCAGGCCCAATTGCTGACCGCCAAGCCCGTGCTGTACGTTTGCAACGTCGAAGAAGACAGCGCCGCCAACGGTAACGCATTCTCGGCACGCGTGTTCGAAAAGGCCAAGGCCGAAGGCGCCAACGCGGTGATTGTTTCGGCCGCGATCGAAGCCGATCTGATCACGATGGAGCCGGAAGACCGGATCGTGTTCCTTGAGGAAATGGGCCTGCATGAAACCGGCCTCGCCCGCGTGATCCGCGCCGGTTACGAACTGCTCCACCTGATCACGTTCTTCACGGTTGGCCCGAAGGAAGCCCGCGCGTGGACCGTGCACAAGGGCGCCAAGGCCCCCGAAGCAGCGGGTGAAATCCATTCCGATATGCAGCGCGGCTTCATCCGGGCAGAAACCATCGCTTATGATGATTACGTCGGCCTTGGCGGCGAAACCGCGTGCAAGGATGCCGGCAAATTGCGGCAAGAAGGCAAGGAATACGTGGTCCACGACGGCGATGTGATGCACTTCAAATTCAACGTCTGATCGGTTAGACAGCGCGGTAATGAACCACCGCATTGCCACCAACCCACTGACGCTGGCCATCGTACTGGCAGCCACCCTTCCCGTTGCAACCATCGCCCGCGCGCAGGATCATTCCGGCCATGCTGGCCATGCCAGTTCGGAAACGGGGGTGCAGCACCATCCCGGCATGGAAATGCCGATGCTTATGCCAATGGATGAACCGGAAACAGCGGCAGAACTCCCGGCTTACGCCGAAGGATCAGGCACGGCCCGGTTGCCCGGCGTAGAAGGCGGGATGCACGGGATGCACCTGATGGCGGGCGACTGGATGGTGATGGCGCACGGATCGCTGTCCACCCAATATACCAAAGCCACCGGCCCACGCGGCGGTGACAAGTTATACGCCACCTCGATGGCGATGCTGGCGGCCGAGCGCGATACCGGCTGGGGCCGGGTCCAGCTGAAATCGATGCTCAGCCTTGAACCGTTGATGGACGCCGCGGGCTATCCCAACTTGTTCGCCACTGGCGAAACCGCTGGCGGGGAACCCCTGGTTGACCGGCAGCACCCGCACGACCTGTTCATGGAACTGGCCGGGCGGATCGATGTAAACACCGGCGGCGGGCAAATGTTCGTGTACGGTGGCCCAGTGGGCGAACCCGCACTGGGCCCCAGTGCGTTCATGCATCGCGGTTCGGCGCGCTATAACCCCGAACCACCGATCACCCACCACTGGTTCGATTCCACCCACATCACGTATGGCGTCGTCACGCTGGGGTATGCCGCGCCGCACTGGCAGATCGAAACCAGCGCGTTTCGCGGGGCCGAACCGGATGAGCGGCGTTGGAACATCGAAACCCCCAAACTGGATAGCTGGTCGATCCGCGCCAGCTTTACGCCCACCGCCAACT
>JBDKLL010000004.1:0-42004 GCA_039795595.1 Pseudomonadota bacterium | reverse complement strand
CCAGCTTGTTCGTAGCTGTAGCTCTTGGGGGGAGGATTGTTGGCCATTGAATGCGCGCCTAACGCTTTCCGGCTTGGATTTCCATCGCCGTTTGGGCAAAAGGCGCTCGGTTTTCCCCGATGACACCTGCTTTTCACTCTCTTCAGGCGCGAAATTGGCGCTCCGGCCCTGCCGGCAGGCTGCTTGGCGGCGTGGGAATCGTGCTGGCGCTGGCCTTGGCCGGGGCGGGGGTATCGCAATTGGTCGCGCAGATCGAAGGGGATCGCGGGATTCAGCCATTGGCCACCACCACCGATATTCAGGTCAACGGAATTGCCGTCAACGTTACGGGCAACAATGCCGAAGATGCCCGGATCAAGGGCTGGCAGGAAGCCGCGCGGCAGGCTTGGGTGAAGGCTGGCGGGCCGGCCATGGCCGATGGGCAGATCCAGGCAATGGTTTCGGCCGTGGTAATCGAAAGCGAACAGATCGGCCCGCGGCGCTATATTGCCAAGCTGGGCGTGGTGTTTGATCGGGCGCGGGCCGGACAGTTCATCGGCGGCGCGGGTACCAGCGTGCATTCAGCGCCGCTGCTGGTGATCCCGGTGCTTTATTCGGGCGGCACCGCGCAAGTTTATGAAGTGCGTTCGCCGTGGCAGCGGGCGTGGGCCAAGCTGCGCGCCGGAACCAGCCCGATCGATTATGTCCGGCCGGTGGGCGCGGGCGGGGATTCGCTGCTGATTACCGCCGGTCAGCCCACCCGCCGTAGCCGTGCGTGGTGGCGCAGCCTGCTTGACCAGTTCGGCGCGGCCGATGTGGTGATTCCGGAAGCGCGGCTTGAACGGCAGTGGCCCGGCGGCCCGGTGCGCGGCACGTTCACCGCGCGGTATGGCCCCGATAACACCTTTTTGGACAGCTTCACCCTGACCGCGAACGATGAAGCCGGGGTGCCGGCGATGCTGGAACAGGCGGTTGCCCAGCTTGACCAGATCTATGCCCGGGCGCTGGAAGGTGGGGTGCTGAAACCCGATGCCACGCTGAACGTGCGCCCGCAGATCGACCCGGCGTTGGCCGCGCTGATCGCGCAAGGGCAACTGGCGCAGGCACAGGCCGATCCGGCGGCCAGCGCCGCGGCACCAACCGCCGCACCCGCAGCGCCGGTGGTGGTCAATGTCTTTACGGTGCAGTTTGCCTCGCCCGATGGCGCGGCAGTGGATGCGGCGCTGGGCGCGGTGCGCGGTGCGCTGGGGGTCCAGAATGCCGCTACTACGAGCCTCGCGATGGGCGGCACATCGGTGATGCGGGTCAGCTATGTTGGCGATCTGGCTACGCTGGCCGATGCATTGCGCAGCCGCGGCTGGAAGGTGGCAGTGGGCAACAACGCGCTGTCAATCAGGCGTTAAGGGCCGGTTAGCGTGTCACAGATCGCACTTCCCCTCGCTCCCGGTGGGGTGGGGAACCCATCCCGGATCGTCGTGGGCAATGCCAATGCGGCGGCGCTTGATGCCCTGTCGGCAACTGGCAACTGGCCCTTCCGCACTGCGGTTCTGGCCGGGCCGCCTCGTTCGGGCAAATCGCTGATCGCCCGCTGGTTTGCGGAAAGCGCGGCGGGCGATGTGATCGACGATGCCGATCGGATCGATGAAACCGAACTGTTCCACCGTTGGAACCGCGCGCAGGAACGCGGCACGCCATTGCTGCTGGTAAACGGCGCGGCGGCGGGGTGGCAGATTACGTTACCCGATCTGGCATCGCGGTTGGGGGCAGCGCTGCATCTCGAAATCGGCGCACCGGATGATGCGATGCTGGCCGAACTGATCATGCTCCATGCCGAATTGCGCGGTTTGCCTTTGGGCGATGATGCCGCGGCTTATCTTGTGCCGCGCGCCCGGCGTTCCCATATCGGGGCGGAGCAACTGGTCGCCACGATCGATCGGTTGAGCCTTGAGCGCAAGCAGCCGCCAACGCTGTCGATCTGGCGCGATGCGCTGGTCGAAGCATTCGGGCAGGCCGAACCGCGCTTGCGTTAACGTCCCGCGCGTGGGACAAAGAGGAACGATGCCGGGACGTTTGTTCAGCTATGTCGACTCGATCGTCGCCCGCGATCCCGCGCCCCGTTCGCGCTGGGAGGTTTTGCTGTACCCCGGTGTCTGGGCAGTGGGCTTTCACAAGATCGCGCACCGCTTGTTCAAGGCCCGGTTGTTCTTTCTGGCCCGGGTGGTCAACCATTTCAGCCGGTTCATGACCAGTATCGATATCCACCCCGGGGCGACAATCGGGAAGAACTTCTTCATCGATCACGGTTTCGTGGTGATCGGCGAAACCGCCGAAATCGGCGATAACGTTACCATGTATCAGGGTTCCACGCTGGGCGGAACCAATCCCACCAGCGGTCAGGGCGGGAAACGCCACCCGACGTTGGGTGATGGGGTGATCGTCAGCCTTGGCGCGGCCGTGCTGGGGCCGCTGCAGATCGGCGCAGGTGCGCGAATCGGTGCGAATGCGGTTGTCACCAAGGATGTTGCCGAAGGCGCGACAGTGGTTGGCATCCCGGCCAAGCCGGTCCCGGTTGAAGCCAAGCCCGATACGCGCGATTTCGTACCTTATGGCACGCCGTGCACCGAACGGTTCGATCCGGCCACGCAAAAGCTGGAAATCCTCCAGTGCGAAATTGAAATCCTGCAAAAACGGGTGGCCGAACTGCTGGAAGAACGCGCTGCAACAAAGGGCGGTTCAGCCAAGGGAACCAAAACCGTTTGAGCGCGGTTGTTACGCCGTTTCCGTTTGGCGGGCAGAACCCAGCCCAAATCGGTTTTGACCGCGCCGAATTGGCCCGCATCCTCGATCTTTACGGCCGGATGGTCGCCGCGGGCGAATGGCGCGATTATGCGATGGATTTCGGCAAGGATGCGGCGGTGTTCTGTGCCTATCGCCGGGCCGCCGATTATCCGCAGGCGCGGATCGAAAAGCGTCCGGCGCTGCGCACCCGGCAAGGGATGTGGACGCTGTATGGCGAAGCCGGACAAGTGCTCAAGCGCGGCCACGAACTGGCCGGGGTGCTGTTTCCGCTGGAACGCCGCCTGCTCAAGCTGGTGGACGAATAGGGGCGCAGCGCTGGATCTGCGCGTCGGTAACGGCACCGATGATCCGCAGCAGCAACCAGGCGGATATGATCCGTAGGCCGGTGCCAACCGCCAGCAGCGTCATCCCGGCCAGCATCGGTTCGCGTTCGGCCAGCGGATTGCCGAGATATTCCAGAATGCCACCGGCCAGCAGGGCCAGCCACCACCGCCGCAAAGGAGCGGCTTGTGCGGCGACGCTGCCGGGGCCGAAGCTGCGGTTCACCAACTGGCGCATGGCGGCATAGGGCATGATGAAGTTTGCCACCGGTACCAGAAACCAGCCCACCGCCCACGCCGGGCTGATTTCGGAGGGATCGTGTCGGTTGGCATTAAAAGTGCCGTGGGCGTGATAGATCCACCGCGCGATCAGCACTGCCGATAGTGCGAACAGCACCTGCGCCGCCCATCCGCTGAGCCAGTAGAGCCGGATCGTGGATGGTTCGACCCGGGCGCTGCGCAGCGCAATCGCAAGGCCCAGCAATCGCACCAGCACGCTGCAGGCGATAAAGCCATGGATCGCCAGCGCGGCTTGCCCCGCCCGGATGGGCAGGATCATCACGCCATGCTGAACAGGTTCCGGCAAAACTTATCCCCCCAAGGCGCGCCTTGAGGGGATAATGCATTAATAACAGATATTTACAAGTTTAAGATTGGTATTTAACCGTAGCGGTTAACCTTCCAGTCCGCCGATCTTGCTCAGCGCGGCCATCACCACGGCCGATTGTTCGCCGCCCGATTGGGGCACGATTTCACCGGCGCGGTCGATGATCTTGTCCCATGCCGCGGCGATCCCTTCGGGGGTGCGGTCTTCCTTGGGCAGGGCAACGCCCGGCGTCAGCGTGACGTACGAGGCGTGATAGGCCCCGGCACCAGCGCCCACGATCATGTTGGTCGGGGCATCGTCGCTGACCAGGAACAGCGCCGCCGGGGCGACGTTTTCGGGCTTCAGGGCGTTGAACAGGGCTTCGGGCATGCCAAGGTCTTCGGTCATACGGGTGCCGGCCACCGGGGCCAGCGTGTTGACCTTGATGTTGTTCTTGGCACCTTCGAGGTACAACGTCTTGGTGAACCCGGCGAGGCCGAGCTTGGCCGCGCCATAGTTGGCCTGACCGAAGTTGCCGAACAGCCCGGTTGAAGAAGCGGTCATCAGGATGCGGCCATAGTTCTGCTCGCGCATGGTTTCCCACACCGCCTTGGTGCAGTTGGCGCTGCCGATCAGGTGCACATCAACCACCAGCTTGAAATCATCCATCGTCATCTTGGCGAAGCTTTTGTCGCGCAGGATGCCGGCGTTGTTGATCAGGATATGGACGCCGCCCCACTGTTCCTTGGCCTTGGCAACCATTTCGGCCATCTGGTCGTATTCGGT
The DNA here is from genome assembly GCA_039795595.1 of Pseudomonadota bacterium. Lineage (GTDB taxonomy): Bacteria > Pseudomonadota > Alphaproteobacteria > Sphingomonadales > Sphingomonadaceae > Novosphingobium. The sequence continues at coordinate 37,534 of JBDKLL010000004.1, read as the reverse complement.
TACGCTGCCGCCATTCGACATCGCTTCGCCGCCCAGCGCCTTGATTTCTTCAACCACCTTGAGCGCGGCGTCCGAATGGCCGGTACCATCGCGCGAACCGCCCAGATCGTTCACCACCACCTTGGCTCCGCGCTTGGCCAGTTCGATCGCATAAGCACGGCCAAGACCGCCGCCAGCGCCGGTTACGATTGCGACACGGTCCTTGAAAGAAATCGTCATGGGATTGCACTCCAATAAAATCGCGAAAATTCCCGGAGGAAAGCTGCCACGCGATGGCACGGGCGCGCCGCGCTTTCAACACTTGACGCACCATGCGCCGATTACGTAGCGGCAGCGGCCAGCGCAGTGTCAAATAACTGTCATGCACAAGTCGTAAGACCGTCTGCGAATCGCAACAATTGCCCAAGGAATCCGCTCATGAACCACACGTTCCGTTGTTCCGCCATTGCCGTGGCCGTCGCTGCCGGGTGGGCGCTTCCCGCCGCAGCGGCAACCAAGGCCAGCGCCAAGGACGCTGCCGTGCAGGCGCAGTTGGCCCAGCTTGCCGCGCAAGTGGCGCAATTGGCTCAGCGGGTCGATACGCTTGAAGGGCAGGTCCAGACCGAGCGGGCCCATGCCGCTGCGGCCGATGCCCGCGCCGATCGCGCCGAAGCTGCGATGGCCGCCGCGGCAACGAAAACCGCCGCGGCACTGGCTGCGGCAACGCCCAGCGTCACTGCCAAGCCGGCTACCGAAGTAACATGGGATGGCGCGCCCAAACTGGCCACCAAGGACGGCTGGTCGTTCAAGCCGCGCGGGCGCATGCAACTAGACAGCGCCGGGGTTGATGCCCCGGGCCACACTGCCAGCCTTGGCATCGCCACCGAATTCCGCCGCGCCTACATGGGCTTTGATGGCACGATGCCCGGTGGGTTTGGGTATCGCGTCGAAGCCGATTTTGGCAGTTCGGCGGTCGATCTCACCGATGTGTACCTGACATGGAAGGCCAACCCGCAGTTGACCCTGACGGTGGGCCAGCACAAGCCGTTCCAGAGCATGGAGGACATGACCTCGGACCTGTTCACCAGCTTTATGGAACGCGCCGCGTTCAACACCGCGTTCGGGTTTGAACGCCGGGTTGGGGCCAGTGCGACGTATCAAGGCAAGGCGCTGCTCGTGCAGGGCGGGGTGTTTACCGATAATGCCGCCGATCTGAACAATGACGCCAACAATAGCTACAGCGTCGATACCCGTGTGGTGTTCATGCCCAAGCTGGGTAATGCGCAGCTGCATCTGGGCGGTTCGTTCCACGTGCGTGATTTCAACGATGTGGCCAGCACCACGCGTTACCGGGCGCGGCCGTTCGTGCATACTACTGATGTCCGGCTGGTCGATACCCGTAGCTTCTCTGCCACTGGCGAAACGTCATACGGGCTGGAAGCAGCCTATGTTGCGGGCCGGTTCCATGCCACGGCGGAATCGAGCTGGCTTAAAGCGCATCGTCCGGGGCTGGCCGATCCCACTTTCAACGGCGGTTATGCCGAACTGGGGTATCTGCTGACCGACGATGTCACCGCCTACAAGAACGGTGCCTATGATCGCATCCGGCCCAAGCACGCGCTGGGCAAGGGCGGGATCGGCGCGGTGCAGGCCAATGTTCGCTATGATTGGCTGGATCTGAACGATGGGATCATCGTGGGTGGTCGGCAGCAAGTTGCAGCGGCATCGCTGCTATGGATGCCGACAGATTATGTCCGGTTCATTCTGAACTATGGCCACTTGTGGCTGGATGATGCCGCACCGATGGCGGGTAAAACCAGTTATCAGGCCGATTCGATCGGGATGCGCGCGCAGTTCGATTTCTAAAGCGTCGCCAGCGTCGGGACCAGCTGGTCAAAGTGGTTGATTACGGCTGCGGCGTCCAGTTGGTCCACTGCTACATCGTTGAAGCCAAAGCTGACGGCAATGCAGGGCAGCCCGGCCGCCTGTGCCGCGCGGGTATCGAACGTGGTGTCGCCGACATAGGCCGCGCGTCCGCCGCCCAGCGCGGCCACCATGGCGTGCAGGGCATCGGGCGCGGGCTTGAGCGGATAGACCCCGCCGCCGCCGATTACGCAGCCGAAGCGGGGGCGCAGATCCAGTTCGCCCAGCAGTTTCAGCGCCAGCCCTTCGGGCTTGTTGGTGACCAGCGCCAGCCGCACCCCCGCCGATTCCAGTGCATCCAGCATGGCCGCGCCGCCGGGATAGAGCGCGGTATGCACCGCGATATGGGCTTCGTAATACGCCAGCAACCGGGGGTAGAGCGCGTCGATATCGACCCCGTCCTCGCCGCCTGTCAGCGCCAGCGCCCGGCGCAGCATCAGCCGCGATCCACCTCCGATCAGCCCGGAAACCGCGCTTTCGGGCACGGCTGGCCGGCCAATCAGGCCCAGCGCGTGGTTGACCGCGGCCCCCAGATCGCGCGACGTATCCAGCAGCGTGCCATCAAGATCAAAGCCGACAATATCGAAAGGCAGGTTGTTCATCTTGTGGCTCACTGCCGTGACATAGTGGAAACGGCAAGAATTTGCTGGCAAAGACCTGTTTTATGAGCGTCGATACCCCCCTTGCCGTTATTACCCTTGCCGCGGGCAAGGGCACCCGCATGAAAAGCGACTTGCACAAAGTGCTGCACCCGATCGCCGGGCGGCCGATGCTGGAACACTTGCTGGCCAGCGTTGCCGAATTGGCTCCGGCGCGGCAGGTGGTGGTGGCCGGGCACGGGCGCGATCAGCTTGAAGCGCAACTGGGCAACCGGGCGGTAATCGCGGTGCAGGATCCGCAATTGGGCACGGGCCATGCCGTGCAGCAGGCGGAACAGGCTTTGTCCGGGTTCGCTGGCGATGTGCTGGTGCTCTATGGCGATGTGCCGTTCGTTACCGCGCAGACGATGCGGGCGATGATCGCGCGGCTTCATGCTGCCGATGCGCCGGCGGTGGTGGTGCTCGCCTTTGAGCCGGCCGATCCGCTGCAGTATGGACGGGTTGTGGCCGATGGCGATGCGATCGTCAAAATGGTCGAATACAAGGATGCGACCGCGGCAGAGCGAGCGTGCGGCCTGTGCAATTCGGGCCTGATGGCGGCGCGCGCCGATGATCTGTTCGCGCTGCTGCGGCGGGTTACCAACGATAATGCGCAAGGCGAATATTACTTGCCTGATGTGGTCAATATCGCGCAGGCTGACGGGCGGCGCTGCGCCGTGGTGGTCACCGCCGATGCGGATGAAGTGGCGGGGATCAACAGCCGCGCCGAATTGGCGGCTGCCGAAGGGCGCTGGCAGGCGCGGCGGCGGGTTCAGGCGATGGACGATGGCGCCACGCTGATCGCGCCCGAAACGGTATGGTTCGCATGGGATACGGTCATCGGCCGCGACGTGCTGATCGAACCCAACGTGGTGTTTGGTCCGGGTGTTGAAGTGGCGGATACTGCCACGATCCGCGCCAATTGCCACATTGCCGGTGCCCGTGTTGGCCCGGGGTGTGAAGTGGGGCCATTCGCGCGGCTGCGCCCGGGAACGGTGCTGGAAGCCAAGGCCAAGATCGGCAATTTCGTGGAGGTGAAGAAAGCCACGCTGGGGGCAGGGGCCAAGGCCAACCATCTGGCCTATATCGGTGATGCCGAAGTGGGGGCCGGGGCCAATATCGGCGCGGGGACGATCACCTGCAATTACGATGGCTATTTCAAATACAAGACCGTGATCGGCGAACGCGCCTTCATCGGCAGCAATTCGGCGCTGGTTGCCCCGGTTAAAATCGGTGCGGATGCGATCGTCGGCGCGGGCAGTGCGGTCACCCGCGATGTGTCTGCCGGCGAACTGCGGATCGTGCGCGGCGAACAACTGGTCAAACCGGGTTGGGCCGACCGGTTCCACGATGCGATGAAAAAGAAAAAGGCAGCCGAAAAGAAAGGCTGATGGTGCGCTGCGCGGCAAGTTACAGCCGCGCAGTTTATTCTCCCTTCAAGTGAAAGCAGTAATCCCATGTGCGGAATTATCGGCATTGTCGGCAAGGAAGATGTCGCAGAGCGGCTGGTCGATGGGCTGCGCCGGATGGAATATCGCGGCTATGATAGTGCCGGCGTGTGCACCTTGCACGATGGGCAGCTGATCCGCCGCCGCGCGCCGGGCAAGCTGAACGGGTTGGTGCGCGAATTGGCAGCTAACCCGGCCCCGGGCACCACCGGGATCGCGCATACCCGCTGGGCCACCCACGGTGCGCCCACTGCGGCCAATGCCCACCCGCATGCCACGGCGGAATTGGCGCTGGTCCACAACGGGATCATCGAAAACTTCCGCCAGCTCAAGGATGCGCTGAGCGCGCGCGGGCGGGTGTTCGAAAGCGATACCGATACCGAAGTGGTGGCGCACTTGCTGTCCGAACAAGTTGAAGCCGGCAAAACCCCGGAAGAGGCGGTCAAGGCCACGTTGCCGCAACTGCGCGGGGCGTTTGCGCTGGCGATCGTGTTCCGGTCTGCACCGGATATGCTGATCGGCGCGCGGTTGGGTTCGCCGCTGGTGCTGGGGTATGGGGATGGGGAAACCTATCTTGGGTCCGATGCATTGGCATTGGCTCCGCTAACGCAGCAGATCTGCTACCTCGAAGAAGGCGATTGGGTGATCGTGCGGCGCGATGGCGCGCAGATCTTTAACAAGGACAACCAACCTGTCACCCGCCCGGTTACCATGTCGGGGGCATCTGCCGCGGCGATCGAAAAGGGCAATTACCGCCACTTCATGCAGAAGGAGATCTTCGAGCAGCCGACCGTGGTGGCGCAGACCCTGAAAAGCTATATCCGGCAGGTCGATCAGTCGATTGCCTTGCCGCAGTTTGATTTTGACCTGTCGCGTATCAACCGGGTCACCATCGTTGCCTGCGGGACCAGTTATTACGCGGGGATGGTGGCAAAGTACTGGTTCGAACAGTTCGCGCGCCTGCCGGTGGATATCGATGTGGCCAGCGAGTTTCGCTACCGCGATCCGGTGCTGGAGCCGGGCGGTTTGGCGCTGTTCATTTCGCAATCGGGCGAAACCGCCGATACGCTGGCGGCGCTGCGCCACTGCAAGGAAGCCGGGCAGACGATCGCCGTGGTGGTCAATGTGCCGACCAGTTCGATGGCGCGCGAGGCAGACTTGTTGTTGCCAACCCATGCCGGCCCGGAAATCGGCGTGGCATCGACCAAGGCGTTCACTTGCCAGCTGGCGGTGCTGGCAGCGTTGGCCGCCAACCTTGCGGTCAAGCGTGGGCGAATGGACCGGGCGGAAGAGGCGCACGTGGTGGCGCAATTGCTCGAAGTGCCCGCCACGCTCAATGCAGCCTTGGCGCATGACGATGAAATCGCCGAAATGGCCCCGCTGATCGCCCCGGCGCGCGACGTGCTCTATCTGGGCCGCGGGCAGGATTATCCGCTGGCGCTGGAAGGGGCGCTCAAGCTCAAGGAAATCAGCTATATCCACGCCGAAGGCTATGCCTCGGGCGAAATGAAGCACGGCCCGATCGCGTTGATCGATGAAGCGGTGCCAGTAATCGTGATCGCGCCATCGGGGCCGCTGTTCGAAAAGACCGTCAGCAACATGCAGGAAGTGCGTGCGCGCGGCGGCAAGATCGTGCTGATTTCCGATGCCGCTGGGTTGGCCGAAGCGGGCGAGGGCTGTCTTGCCACGATCGAGATGCCCGCCGTCCACCCGTTGATTGCGCCGCTGGTCTATGCCGTGCCGGTGCAACTGCTGGCCTATCACGTGGCCTGTGTGAAAGGCACCGATGTGGACCAACCGCGCAATTTGGCCAAGTCGGTTACAGTGGAATGATGTTAGCCGGAAACGGTTGATCAAAAGCTATAATCTGCCTGAAAACAATCAAAATTCCGGTGTAATGCTTTACGCCTCGCTAACCCTTGCAGGCGTAGGTCGGCGGGGTGAGCAAAGCGAATCCTGTCTTGACGAACTTGCCCCGCGAACTGCCGGCGATGGCCGTGCTGGGCCTGTCGGAACTGGCCGAAGGCGATTGGAGCCGGCTGCGCGGCTTGCAATATTCCAGTCTTGCCAAAGTCACCAACGCCTATGTGCTGATGCATTGCGTGGCCGGTCTGGGCGTGGTCGGGCTGTATCTGGGCAGCGTGTACGGTGTGGTGCTGGCTGGCTGGGCCGTGCTGTTGGGGGCTGCCCTGTTGCACAAGCGCCGGATCGACCAAACCCTGCGTGATGCCGATCGGCGCCGGATGTCGCGCGATGAAGTGAAGCGCCAGCTGGTAAGTTCGATTGCCGATGCACTGGTCTGGGCGGTGCCAATGGCATGCTTTGCGCCGTTTGGCGATGCCACCATGCGGCTGGAATTGTGGGCGATCACCGCGATGTTGATGACGGCATCGGCCATGCTTTTGCCGCCAGTGCCGCTGGGCAACGTGGTGTTCGCCGGGGTGGTTGGTGGAACTGCTGCGATCGGGTTCGCGTGGTCGGGCAATCTTCCCACGGCACTGCTGTGTCTGGCGTTCGCAGGGGTGGTTGGGGTCGGCGCGATTGGCAATGCTCGCTCGTTCTTGATGGCGTGCCTTGCCGAAGCGGGCATGGCCGAACGCAACGAGGTTGTATCGCTGCTGCTGCGCGAGTTTGAAGAGGGCGAGGCCGATTGGCTGTGGCAGATCGATACTGCCCGGCGGGTGCGCTCGGTTTCGCCGCGGTTTGCGTTTGCGCTGGGCATGGCGGCTGAAGACATCGAAGGTCGCCCGTTCATCCAGCTGATTGCCGGGCCAGCGTGGGACAACGGCCAATTTTCGCCGACCCTGCATGACCTGATGGAGCGCCTGAAACTGCGCGAAAGCTTTTCCAATCTGCTGATCAGCGTAACGATCGGCGGCGAACAGCGGTGGTGGGAGCTTTCGGGTACGCCCAAACTTGATGAAAACGGCAATTTCGAAGGGTTCCGCGGGGTTGGGTCTGACGTTACCGAACAGCGTCAATCCAGCGACAAGATCGCCCACATGGCGCGTTACGATACGCTGACCGGGCTGCCCAACCGGATGATGGTGACCGAAGCATTGGGTGATGCGCTGCACTATGCCGATCAGTGGCGCACCCGCTGCGCATTCCTGATGATCGACCTTGATCGGTTCAAGGCGGTGAATGATACGCTGGGCCATCTGGTCGGGGATCAACTGCTGGCATTCGTCTCGGAAAGACTGCGCACAATCGTGAGCGAGAATGAACTGGTCGGGCGGCTGGGAGGCGATGAATTCGCCATCGTGATCCGCGATGCTTCCGATCACACGCTGGTCACGCGGGTGGCCGATAGCGTGATTGAGCGGCTTTCGCGCCCTTATGAAGTGGATCACCACACGCTTTATATTGGGGCGAGCATCGGGGCGGCCTTTGGCCCGCGCGATGGCACCACGGTCGAAACGCTGATGCGCAATGCCGATCTGGCGCTGTACCGCGCCAAGGAAGAGGGCGGCGGCGGGCATTACATCTACGAACCGGCGCTGCACGCCCACGCGGAGGAGCGCCGCAAGCTGGAGTTTTCGTTGCGGCAGGCGCTGGAGCGGGGAGAATTGCTACTCAACTTCCAGCCGGTGGTCGATACCGTCCACGAACATGTTGTCAGTTTTGAAGCCTTGCTGCGCTGGAGCAGCAGCGAACATGGCTTTGTCAGCCCGGCAAAGTTCGTGCCCTTGGCGGAGGATACCCGACTGATCGTGCCGATCGGCGAATGGGTGCTACGCGAAGCCTGCCGCGAGGCGATGCAGTGGCCGCGGCACGTCAAAGTGGCGGTCAACGTTTCGGGCGAACAACTGCTTAGCCAGGGGTTCATTACCAGCGTGGTCAGCGCGCTCAGCGCCAGCGGCCTGCCGCCGCAGCGGCTGGAAATCGAAGTGACCGAATCGATCTTCGTGCGCGATGCCACCACCGCGCGCAGCGCGCTGGAACAGATCATGGCGCTGGGTTGCGGGATCGCGCTGGACGATTTCGGGACGGGGTATTCCTCGCTCGCCTATATCCGCAACTTGCGGTTTTCGACGATCAAGATCGATCGCAGCTTCGTGCAGGGCGCGGCCACCGGCAATCCCGAAAGCCTCGCGATCATCCGCGCGGTGGTGGCGATGGCTGAAAGCCTGGAAATGTCGACCACGGCCGAAGGGGTTGAAACCGAGCGCGAACTGGAACTGATCCGGCAGCTTGGGTGCCGGAAAATCCAAGGCTATTACTTCGGCCGGCCGATGAGCGCGGTGGATGCCCGCGCGATCTTTGCCGGCATGGAACGCACCGGGATGATCGCCGGGCGATAAACGCCGATGTTCAGTGCCCGCTCGGCTGAATTCAGGCGGCGACCAGCCCGCGGATCGCGCTTTCGAACAGTGCGCGCCCGTCGGTGCCGCCCTGTTCGGGTTCGATCATCCGTTCGGGGTGCGGCATCATCCCCAGCACGTTGCCGGCAGCGTTGAGCACGCCGGCGATCTGCCGTGCCGAACCATTGACCGGTTCGGCATAACGGAACGCCACGCGGCCTTCGCCTTCAAGCCGATCAAGCGTGGCATCATCGGCGAAGTAATTGCCATCGTGATGCGCCACCGGAACGATGATCCGTTCGCCCGCGCGGTAGCCGCTGGTGAACAGGCTTTGCGTGGTTTCGACGGTTAGCGCAACGTCGCGGCAGACAAAGTTCATCCCGGCGTTGCGCAGCAGCGCCCCCGGCAACAGGCCGCTTTCGGTCAGCACCTGAAAGCCGTTGCACACGCCCAGCACCGGCACGCCTTTGCCAGCAGCGGCGATCACCGCTTGCATGATCGGGCTGCGCGCGGCCATTGCGCCCGAACGGAGGTAATCGCCATAGGAAAACCCGCCGGGCAGGGCGATGAAATCGAGGTTATCGGGCAGGGCGGCATCGCCGTGCCACACGCGGTGCGGCGCGGTGCCAGACACCTTTTCCAGCGCGTCGGCCATGTCCCGGTCGCAGTTCGAACCGGGAAAGGTGATGACGGCACTGCGGAAGGTCATGCGGCCACCCGTTCGATGCGATAGTTTTCGATCACCATGTTGGCGAGCAGCTTGGATGCCATTTCATCCAGTTGGGCATCGCTGACGCTGTCATCAACGTCGAGTTCGATCATCTTGCCGGCGCGCACGTCCTGCACGCCATGGATGCCAAGCCCTTCGATGGCGTGGTGGATCGCGCGGCCCTGGGGATCAAGCACCCCGTTCTTGAGGCTGACGAATACGCGGACCTTCATGGGGCGGACCTTTCGCTGGGGAAGGGTGGGAATCGTGGCCGCCCTATGCCCCGCCGTGCGCGTCAGGGCAAGGTGCCGCAGTGTGGGCGGGGCAACTCTCCACCGAAATTGCCCGCGGTACCGAACCAGCGGTGCGGCGCCGTGCGATCGGCTAGTTTGCCGGTGGTTCAACGCCGTCGGGCAAGACCGTGATCTCCACCCCGGCGGAACCCTGCAAATAGCGTTGGGCAAGGGCCTGCAGATCGGCCGGCGTGATGGCTTGCAGGCGGATTCGGGCCTGCCGGTAGCGTTCGATTCGATCGGGTTCGGTCTGGGCGCGATCAACCAGCGAAAGCCACCCGCCGTTGGTTTTCAGCAGGTTGTCATAGGCATCAAGCAGCGGGGCGCGAGCGCGCAGCAGCACATCGGCGCTGATCGGTGCGGCGCGCAAATCGGCGATCGCGGCGAACAATGCCGCGCGGGTTGCGGCCACTTGCCCGACATCGACCGATGCGCTGACCGCAAAAGTGCCATACCCGCGCCAGACCCGTGATGTTTCGCTTTGTGCGCCGGGGGAATAAGTCTTGCCCAACGCTTCGCGCAAGTTGTCGGTCAGCGCGATCTGGACAACCCGTTGCAGCAACGAAAGCTGCATTTCGGCGATGGGATCGGATCCGTCGCGGGTGGGCCATGTCACCGTCAGCAAGGCCTGATCCTTTGCTCCGCTGTGGCGCAAAACCCGGGGCTGGCGATTGGCGGTGAAGGTGCGCTGGCGCTGTTCGGGATAGGGTTTGAAATCGGCCTCACGCGTGGGCAGCGCGCCAAAGGTGCGCGCCACGGCGGCAATCGCGGCGGGTTCATCAAAATCGCCAACCAGCCCGATTTCAATCGCGCCGTGGGCTAGTCGGTCGGCCAGATCGCTGCGCAGCTTGGCAAAGGTCAGGCGGCGATAATCGCCCACTTCGCCAAGGCTGAAGCGCGGATCGTTGTCTGACAGGATTCCCCCAAGCTGGGTGGCCAGCGCCATGCCCGGGGTGGCGCGCAGCGATGCGAACAGGTTGTTGATGCTTTGCAGGAAAATCACCTGTCCTTCCGGGCGATAACCGGGATCGGTCAACTGCGCGGCGGACAGTTGCAGCTGCGTTTCGAGATCACGCGGCGTGGTGCCGGCCTGAATCACGAACGTTTCGGGCGTGGCGATCACCGGGGCGGCAACCGTGCGCCCTGCCAGCAGGGTATCGAGCTGGTCCTTGCTGTGTTGGCCCAGCCCGCCCAGTGTCAGGATCGAACTGCCGCCCAGCGACACCATCTGCACCGCCAGCGGATTTTCCCGCGTGGCCAGCATTTGCCCGCCATCGAGCGAGACTTGCACCAGAACCTGATTTTTCTGCAGGTCGGTGCGTTTCAGGTTCAGGCGGACGTTGTTGGCAAACCGGATGGTGCGGATGCCCAGCAGCGGATCGGTGGTATCGCTGGTCACCGATCCGGCCGGGCCGAAGTTGGTATAGGCAAAACTGGTGGCTGCGGTGCTGGACGCTGGCTGAACCGGCGTGTTCATCGCCTGGTTCCACGCCGCGCGCAGTGCCGAGCAGCCGCCACCGCCGGGTGGAACCCGTCCCTGCAGGCGCAGCAAGGCATCGTTCAGCGGGATGGCTTCGCGTTGCAGGGCGGATAGCACCGCGGCTGGCGTGATGTGCGGGGCAAAGGCCTCGAACCGGTTCAGTGCATTGGTGGGAAGATCCGGCACGCTGCCATCGACGATCAGGTTGTGGACCGCGCCAAATAGCGCGCGGTTGCTGCGCGAATTTTCACCGGCAGAGGCATTCTGCAAGCCGGTGCGGATAATTGCGAGTTGTTCGGCCACTTCGGCGGCGGTGAACCCGAATTGCAGCGCGCGGCGGTAATCCAGCCCGGCTTCAACCAGTCCGCGCCGCCATTTGGCATCGACGGTATCGATGTTGAGTTCGGTGGCCCGCCCGGCTTTTAACACATCGGCCGTGCCAAATGATGCGGCGCGGAACGGCGCATTGGCTTCGCGGGAACGGCTTAGCAATCGGCGATTGATGATCGCATAACCAATGGCCCGCAGCAGGTTTTCGCGGCGCTGGGCCAAAGTATCCGGTTCATCCAGCCACGGCCCATGCCGGGCTGCGGTTACGTGTTCGGACAGCGCCGGGTCGATATAGATGGCTTCTTCACCGCCGCGTGCCGCAAATGGGCCGGCGGATGGTTGCCGGGATGCGGGGCTGGCCGCCCACCCTTTGAAGCGTTCCTTGATTGCGGCTTCGGCGGCGTCCGGATCGAAATCGCCGATCACCACCAGCGTGGTTTTGGCAGGCACATAGGCCCGGCTCCAGAATGCTTTCAGGCCCGCGGCGGTTGCCCCGGCCAGCGTTTCTGGCGTGCCGATCGGCAGGCGCTGCGCCAACCGGGACCCGCGCTGGAAAAAGGCGGTGCGGGCTTGATAGTTGCGCAGCGCAAAGGTGTTGCGATCGCGCATTTCCGATTGCACCACCCCGCGTTCTCGATCGACCGCAGCCACGGAAAAGGTCAGTTCGCTGGCGGTTTCGCGCATCAGCATCAGCGCGGTGTCCAGCAAGGCGGGATCGTTGGTCGGCAGGTCAAGGCTGTAAACCGTGCGATCAAAACTGGTCGAAGCATTGGTATCCGGCCCGAACGCCAGCCCGGCGCGTTCGAGCAGCTTGACCATTTCGCCTTCGGGAACGTGGGACGATCCGTTGAAGGCCATGTGTTCGACATAGTGGGCATAGCCGCGTTCGGCATCGGTTTCGTCGAGCGAGCCGGCCGCCACTTCCATCCGCACGATCGCAGTGCCTTTGGGGGTGGCATTGTGCCGCACAACATAGCGCATGCCATTGGGTAGGCGTCCGAACCGGAAGCCGGGATCAAGCGGGACGTCGCTGGTTTCGAACGCCCAACGATCTGGTTGAGCTGGCGCTGCGGTGCTGGCGGCGGCATGGTGCCCGGCGCGCGGCACGCAGCCGGCAAGGGCCAGCACAAGGCCAGCCAGCAGGAGCACTAGCTTGGGCCGGATCAGCCGGGTAGACGAGGCCCGGGTAAGCGGGGACCGGGTAAGTGGGGGCAGTTGCATCACGGCAACCGCGCCAGCTTACTTGCCCCGCAGCTTGCGATGGGCCGACAGGTCGAACACTTCGCTGGGGCCGTTATCGGTATCGAGCAGACCAAGCCGGCGGGCGACTTCCTGATAGGCTTCCTCTTCCCCGCCCAGATCGCGGCGGAAGCGGTCCTTGTCGAGCTTTTCGCCGGTGGTCATGTCCCACAGGCGGCAGCCATCGGGGCTGATTTCATCGGCCAGGATCACCCGGCTGTAATCGCCGTCCCAGATCCGCCCGAATTCGAGCTTGAAATCCACCAGCCGGATGTTGATCGCGGCAAACATCCCGCACATGAAATCGTTCACGCGGATTGCCATCGCGGAAATGTCCTGCATTTCCTCGTTCGAAGCCCAGCCGAAGCAGGCAATGTGCTCTTCCGCGATCAGTGGATCGCCGAGCGCATCGTCCTTGTAATAATATTCGATCAGCGTGTGGGGCAGCGGTTCCCCTTCGGGGATGCCAAGCCGCTTGGAAATCGAACCGGCGGCCACATTGCGGACAACCACTTCGATCGGCACGATTTCGACCTGCCGCACCAGCTGTTCGCGCATGTTCAGGCGCTTGATGAAGTGGGTGGGGATGCCGATGTGGTTGAGGCGGGTGAACACATATTCGCTGATGCGATTGTTGATCACGCCCTTGCCGTTGATCGTGCCCTTTTTGAGCGCGTTGAACGCAGTGGCATCATCCTTGAAATACTGGATCAGGGTGCCGGGTTCAGGGCCTTCGTAAAGGATCTTGGCCTTGCCTTCGTAGATCTGGCGGCGACGCGACATTTTGGGTTCCTCGAAACGGCAAGCCCCGGCGGATGCGGGTCAGGCGACACGCGCTGCCGGGGCGGACAAGGCGTCCCTACGCCAATTTCGCTGCGGGTGCAATCGAGCCATCGATCTGGCCCAGCCGTTCTGCCAGCCAGCGGGCGGCCGGGCCGGGCGGGGCATCGGTGCGGTGGATGGCGAACAGCGGATAGTTGCCGCCGGGCCGCTCGGGCCGCTTGAGGTCGACCAGCCGACCGGCGGCAAGATCATCCGCCACCATCCAGCGCGGCATATTGCCCCAGCCTAACCCGGCGCGCAGCAGGGCGTGCTTGGCCCCCAGATCGCCCAGCCGCCAGTTGCGCGGGGACATCACCGAAAAGTCGCGGCCGCGGGTCAGGTCGGACCGATCGGTTAGCACCAGTTGCACGTCTTCGGCCAGCGCGCCGCCATGGACCAGCCGGTGCGATGGCGCGGCCACCGGCAGCAGTTCGACCGTGCCGATGAACTGGCGTGTCAACCCGGGCAATTCCGCGGCCAGTGGGCCGGCAATTCCCAGCGTGGCTTCGCCGCGCAGCACCAGATCGGCAACTGCACCCAGCGCCTCTACCCGCAAGGTCAACGCCACGCTGGGAAACCGCTGGGCAAAGTCCTGCAAGGCCGCGGCCAAGCAGGGTGAAGGGAACATCACGTCGACCACCACCGCCAGGCGCGGTTCCAGCCCTTGCGCCAGTCCGCTGACCCGGGCGCGCAACCCGGCAAGGCCGCGTTCGACCTGCCGCAGTTCTTCCAGCACGGCTTGGCCTTGCGGGGTCAACCGGGGCTTTTTGGTTCCTGCACGCTCGAACAGGGAGACGCCCAATTGGGTTTCAAGGTTGGCGATCGCATAGCTGACCACGGACGTTGCGCGCTGCAATCGGCGTCCGGCCGCCGCAAAGCTACCTTCCTCGACCACGGCAAGGAACGTGCGGATCTGTTCGATCGATGGGGTGCCGGGTTTGAACATTTCGATAATATAGAAAAGATGGATCGATATTATAAGACTAAACTGTAATGTCTGGCATGGGCATAAGGATCGCAATCCGCCGCGGTTGCCCTTGGGCAATGGCAGCGCGAACAGCCCGGATACCCCGGACAAAGGAGATTTCGCATGAGCAAGGTTCTGGTCCTGTATTATTCCAGCTATGGCCACCTCGAAACGATGGCCAACGCCATTGCCGAAGGCGCGCGCGCCACTGGTGCCGAGGTTGATGTTAAGCGCGTTCCTGAAACCGTGCCCGAAGAGCTCGCCAAAGGCGCACATTTCAAGCTGGATCAGGCTGCCCCCATCGCCACGGTGGCGGAACTGGAACAGTACGATGCGATCGTGATCGGCACTGGCACCCGGTTTGGCCGGCTGTCCAGCCAGATGGCGGCGTTTCTCGATCAGGCTGGCGGGCTGTGGGCGCGCGGCGCGTTGCATGGCAAAGTTGGCGCGGCATTCACGTCCTCGGCCACCCAGCACGGCGGTCAGGAAACCACGCTGTTCAACTTGATCACCAATCTGCTGCATTTCGGCATGACCATCGTTGGGCTGGATTATGGCCACGCCGGCCAGATGCGGAACGATGAAGTGGTGGGCGGCGCCCCTTACGGCGCGACCACGATTGCCGGCGGGGACGGTGGCCGCCAACCCAGCGAAACCGAACTCGAAGGCGCGCGCTATCTTGGGCAGCGCGTGGCAACGACCGCGACCAAGCTGTTCGGTTGATCGGGTATGGCCTGCACGGGCCGGGGTTGCAGCCCCGGACCGTGCAGGCTAACCGGCATCGAACACCCGTTACCGGAGCCTTCGATCGATGGACCGCGCTACTACGCTTGCCCTGCTGACCCGCTATTACGCTGCCTTCAATGCAGGCGATTGGGCCGGGATGCTTGATTGCCTCGATGATGCAGTGGTGCACGATATCAACCAGGGCAGCAGCCAGCATGGCAAGGCCGCGTTTGGCGATTTTCTGGCCCACATGGAACGCTGCTACCGCGAACGGCTTGACGGGATCGTGCTGATGGCCAGCGATGATGGCCTGCGCGGCGCGGCGGAATTCACCGTTCACGGCGAATACCTTGCCACCGATGAAGGCCTGCCCGAAGCCGCTGGGCAAACGTATGTCCTGCCCGCTGGTGCATTTTTTGCCATCGCCAATGGCAAGATCACGCGGGTGACGGTGTATTACAATCTGGCCGACTGGACGGCGCAGGTCGTCGGGTGAACGTAACCGTTCGCACGCTGGCGGGCGCTGATCTGCAGGCCGCGCTGGATGATCTGGCGGGGCTGCGGATCGCGGTGTTTGCCGCGTTTCCCTATCTCTACGCCGGCAGCCCGGAATACGAGCGCGCCTATCTGGCCGAATTTACCGCGGCGCCCGCTGCGGTGTTGGTGGCGGCGTTTGCCGGCGCCAAGATCGTGGGGGCGGCCACCGCATCGCCGCTGATCGGGCAGGATGCCTATATCCGCGAACCATTCATCCGTGCCGGGATCGATCCGGCGCGCGTCTTCTATTTCGGGGAAAGCGTGCTGCTGCCTGATTATCGCGGGCAGGGAATCGGCCATGCCTTTTTCGACCAGCGCGAAGCCGCGGCGCGGGCTTGGGGTGCCAGCCACGCCAGCTTTTGCGCGGTGGTGCGCCCGGTGGATCACCCGGCGCGTCCGGCGGACTATGTTCCGCTGGATGCGTTCTGGGCCAAGCGCGGTTATGCCCCGGTGCCCGGGTTAACCGGCACGTTCAACTGGGCCGAACACGGTGAGGCCGAAGAAACGCCCAAGCCGATGCAATACTGGATGCGATCCTTATGACGCCTGTTGCCCGCTATACCATCGCCGCCGCGCAATATCCGATCGATGCGCTGGCTGATTGGGCGGCCTATGAAGCCAAGCTGCGCCGCTGGGTGGGTGAAGCGGTCGCGGGTGGCGCGGCGCTGGCGGTGTTTCCCGAATATGGCGCGATGGAACTGGCCTCGCTCGATCCGGCCACGATGGGGGATCTGGCCGGTTCCCTTGCTACGGTGTCGGATTTGCTGCCGCGGGTCGATGCCTTGCACGCCGCATTGGCGGCGCAAACCGGGCTGCACATTCTGGCGGCCAGCGCGCCATGCCAGCGTGCGGATGGGGCCTACGTCAATCGTGCGCGGCTGTTCACGCCCGGCGGCAAAGTGGGCGTGCAAGACAAGCTGATCATGACCCGGTTCGAGCGCGAGGAATGGGGCGTCAGCAGTGGGCAGTCCTTGCGCCTGTTTCAGACCGAACTTGGAAATATCGGCATAACAACCTGCTATGACAGCGAATTTCCATTATTGGCGCGCGCCCTTGCCGAAGCCGGGATGGAGGTGCTGCTGGTGCCTTCGTGCACCGAAGCGGCGGCGGGATATTGGCGGGTGCGCTTGGGCGCGCAGGCCCGGGCGCTCGAAGGACAATGTTATGCAGTCCATAGCCCCACCGTGGGCATGGCGGCGTGGTCCCCGGCGGTCGATGCCAATTGCGGGGCTGCGGCGATCTATGGCCCCCCTGATCGCGGCTTTCCTGCCGATGGGGTGGTGGCGCTAGGCGATCTGGATGCGGTGCAATGGGTGTTTGGTGAAGTTGATCTGGACCGTGTGGCCGAAGTGCGCCGGGATGGTGCCGTGCTGAACAGGCTGCACTGGGCCGAACAACCCGGCGGGCAGGGGCCACTGCCGGCGGTTGAGGTGGTGGACTTGCGCTAGGTCCTGCGGCAGGGTCGAAACCATGCTGAAGCAAGCCCTTGTTGCGTTTTCGCTGATTGCCTCTGCCCCAGCGGCCGCGCAAACCCTGCCGCTGGCCGATCAGGTTGCCGCCGAACTGGCCAAGGCCCCACCGGGTACGCATTTCGGGGTGCTGGTGGTCGATGCGCAAGGCCGCGAAGTGCTGGCGATCGATCCCGATGGGCGGTTTGTCCCGGCATCCAATACGAAGCTGTTTACCACTGCGGCAGCCTATGCCGCGCTGCCCGGGATCGAGCAGCCCGATGCCACGGGCGGGGCCGGGGTGGCGCTGGTCGCGGGACAGGCTGGGGCTGCGCCAGATGCCTGGCTGATTGGCCACGGCGATGCCCGGCTGTCAAGCGCGGCCAGTTGCGTGATCGATTGTTTGGCATCGCTGGCCGATGCGATCGCCGTTAAAACGCACACAGTGCGCGATGTGGTAGGGGATGATAGCGCCTGGCCCGATCAGCGCTGGGCCGCCGGGATCAGCTGGAACAACCTTGGCACGGTCAGCGGCACGGCGGTATCGGCGCTCAATCTTGATGATAACCAGCTGGCCGTAACCGTGCTGCCGGGCTTGGTTGGGCAAGCCCCAACGATCAGTGGCAGCGCCTATTACACCTTGCGCAACGATGCGGTGACCGCGCCCGCCGGCAGCGCGTTGACGCTGGGGGTGGAACGCGCTGCCGGCGGTATGGAACTGCGCCTTTATGGGCAAATTCCAGTCGATGCCAACCGCTGGCAGAAGGTGCTGGGGATCGATGATCCGGCGCATTACGCGGCATGGGCGCTGGCCCGGATACTGGCGGTGCGCGGGGTCAAGGTTACGGGTGCGGTGCGGGCATGGCATCGGGCGGCAGGCGCGCCGGGCGATCCTGTGGCTGCGGTGCAAGGTGATGAGCGTGCGTTGCTCGCCCGGGCGGTTCCCGGACCACTGGCCGATGATGTGACGATCATCAACAAGCACAGCCAGAACCTTCATGCGCAAGCCTTGCTGCGGCGGTTGGGCGGGGCTGCTGGCAACGGTTCGATCGAAGCCGGCGTGGCTGCGCTCAGCACCGTGCTGGATCGGGCCGGCCTGCCGCGGGGCGGCTATGGCTTTGCCGATGGGGCGGGGATGTCGGGATACAACCGGACTTCACCGCGCGCGGTGGTGGGATTGCTGCGCTGGGCCGCATCCCAGCCATGGAGCGGGGCGTGGCGCGCGTCGCTGCCGATTGGCGGGGTTGATGGCACGCTGGCCCGGCGGTTTGCGGGAACGCCGCTTCAGGGCGCGGTGTTCGCGAAGACCGGGACGCTCAATGCCACCCATGCGCTGTCGGGCTATTTACGCGGGGCGAGCGGGCGGGAGCTGACGTTTTCCATTCTCGTCAACGACGTGCCCGATGATGCCGTGGTAATCCCGCTGATGGATGCCATGCTGGTGCGGATCGCAGCCAACAATTAACGCGGGGTAATTGGCCCTAGCCAATTCGTTCGCGGTGCGGGCTGGCGAAATCTTCGCCCAGCAGATCGGCCACGCGCGCAGCCACCACGGCGGGCTGCTTGACCGTGTTGGGATCTTCGCCGGGATAGGCCCGCGCCCGCATCACCGTGCGGGTTGCACCGGGATCGATGATCGCCACGCGCACTTTGCTGATGTTGCGCACTTCCTGCGCATAGCAATCGACCAGCACTTCGGCTGCGGCCTTGCTGGAGGCATAGGCACCCCAATAGGCCCGCGGCGCGGTGGCAACACGGGTGGTGAAATAGGCGATCCGCCCGCCCGCGCTTTTGCGCAGCAAGGGATCGAACCGTGCGATCAGCGCTTGCGTGGCCAGCGTGTTCGCCGTGATCGCCTTGGTAAAGCTGACCTGATCGATATCCGCAACCGAGGTCAATTGCGGCAAGATCGCCGCGGCGTGGACCAGCAGATCCAGCACGCCCCAGCGTTCGGTCACCGCATTTGCCAGCCGGGCTATCCCATCGGCATCGGCCAGATCGACCGGTGCGATCGTGGCGGCCCCGCCGGCATCGAAAATTGCCTGTTCGATGGCTTCAAGCGCCTTGGTGTTGCGCCCGGTCAAGACCACGTGCGCGCCGCGGGCGGCCAATGCCAGCGCCACCGCGCCGCCGATCCCGCCGCTGGCCCCGGTAACCAGCGCCACTTGCCCGGAAAAGTCGCTCATGCCGATTGGCCCACCGGCAACGAGAGCTGGCCGGATTCGTTTTCGCGATCGGCCAGGTCGGTCAGGCTGGTGGGGTAATCGCCCGAAAAACATGCGTCGCAATGCTGCGGGCAGGCGGCGTTGCGGCCGGTTTCCCCAACCGCGCGATACAGCCCATCGATCGAAACGAATGCCAGACTGTCCGCGCCGATAAAGCGGGTCATTTCCGTCACGTCCATCCGCGCCGCAAGCAGCTTGTCGCGCTCCGGGGTGTCCACCCCATAAAAGCAGGAATGGCTGGTTGGCGGGCTGGCAATCCGCATGTGGACTTCGGCCGCGCCGGCATCGCGCATCATCTGCACGATCTTCATCGAAGTGGTGCCGCGGACGATCGAATCGTCGATCAGCACGATCTTCTTGCCTTTCACCAGCGCACGGTTGGCGTTGTGCTTACGCTTCACGTCGGCATGGCGGGCGCCATCGGACGGCTGGATGAACGTGCGTCCGACATAGTGCGAGCGGATGATGCCAAGGCCGAATGGGATGCCCGATTGCTGGGCATAGCCAATTGCCGCGGGCACGCCGCTATCGGGTACGGGAACAACCAGATCGGCATCGGTCGGGGCTTCGATCGCCAGTTCGACGCCGATCTGGCGGCGCACTTCGTAAACCGAATGTCCACCCATGACCGAATCCGGCCGGCTGAAATAAACGTGTTCGAAAATGCATGGCCGGGCGGCGGTTTCGCCGAACGGGTGATGGCTGGTGATCCGGCCATCGGTGCGCACTTCGACGATTTCGCCGGGTTCCACTTCGCGGACGAATTCAGCGCCGACCACGTCCAGCGCCACGGTTTCGCTGGCGAACACCACGGCATCGCCGATCTTGCCCATTACCAATGGGCGGATGCCCAGCGGATCGCGGCAGGCGATCAGGCGCTTGGGGGTCATGCAGATCAGCGAATAGGCCCCTTCGACCATCCGCAGCGCATCGACGAAGCGATCCAGCAGCTTGTGGAAGCGGCTGGTGGCGATCAGGTGGATGATCACTTCGGTGTCCGAAGTCGACTGGAAGATCGACCCCTTGGAAACCAGTTCGCGCTTCAGCGTCATCGCGTTAGAAATGTTGCCATTGTGCGCGATTGAAAAGCCGCCTGCCGCCAGATCGGCAAACAGCGGTTGAACGTTGCGCAGGCCCGAACCACCGGTGGTGGCATAGCGCACGTGGCCCGATGCCACGCTGCCGGGCAGCTGATCGAAGCAAGCGTTGTCGCTGAACACTTCGCCGACATGGCCGATTCCGCGGTGCGAATAGAATTCGCGGCCATCAAGGCTGACGATCCCGCAAGCTTCCTGCCCGCGGTGTTGCAGCGCATGGAGGCCCAGCGCAGTCAGCGCGGCTGCATCGCGCGCGCCGATCACGCCGAAAATGCCGCATTCCTCGCGGAGCTTGTCGCCGTCCGCGTCCAGGAAAGGATGTGTGATATTCATGTTTCACCCGGGCAATGGTGGCGCCGCTTTGGCCCCGATGCGGACGAAACGCAAGCGTGCAGGCGCGCCCGTGCCCGATGAATCTGTTTCATCTCTGAAAGACAAGTTCGTGCAGGCTGAGGCGGCGCAGTTCATGCGTTACCCGTGGCGGGGTGCTTGCCACTGCGGCAGGGGCAGCCTACATCGCGTGCGACCGTGATATCCCGGTGTTTTTCCGTGCGAGGCCCGCTTGCTGCTTACCCCATTCGAATGGACCATTGCGAAACGGTACATGCTGCCGGGACGTGGCGAAGCGTTCATCGCGCTGGTTGCCGGGATCAGCCTGGTGGCGGTGATGCTGGGCGTGGCCGCACTGGTTATCGTGATGAGCGTGATGAACGGCTTTCGCGCCGAACTGTTCGACAAGATTGTTGGGCTGAACGGACATGCGGTGGTGCAGGCTTATGGTGGGCGGCTGAATAATTGGCGGGCCGTGTTGCAGCAGGTGCAGGCCACCCCCGGGGTGACCCGCGCTTCGCCGCTGATCGAACAGCCGCTGCTGGCCAGTTACAACGGCCGGGTCGAAGCGATCTTCGCCCGCGGCAATACCGATGCCGATATTCGCCGCCTCACCGACAAGGTGCAGGATGGCAATTTGCGTGAACTGCGCGCCGGGGCCAGCAACGTGGCGATCGGATCCCAGTTGGCCGCGAACCTTGGTGCGCGGGTGGGTGATACGATTACCGTGATCAACCCGCAGGGCCAATCGACCCCGTTCGGCACGGTGCCGCGGCAGATTGCCTATCACGTGTCCGCAATTTTCGAGATCGGCGTGTACGATTACGACCAGCGCTTTGTCGTCATGCCGATGCAGGATGCACAGACCTTGCTGTTGGCGGGCGATACCGTGGGGATGATCGAAGTGCAGGTTGATGATCCCGATCGCGCTGCACAGATCCTTGCCCCGGTGGCACAGAAACTGGTCGGGCAGGCGGTGGTCACCGATTGGAAAACGATCAACGCCAGCTTGTTCGAAGCGCTGGCGGTGGAACGCGTGGCGATGTTCGTGGTGCTATCCATCATCGTACTGGTGGCGGTGTTCAATATCCTGTCCAGTCTGATCATGCTGGTGCGCGCCAAGACCCGCGATATTGCAATTCTGCGGACGATGGGTGCCACCCGGCGGTCGTTGCTGAAAGTGTTCGTGACCATCGGGTTCGTGATCGGGGCGCTGGGCACGCTGGCCGGGTTGGCGCTGGGCTTTGTGTTCCTGTTCTTCCGGCAGGGAGTTGTCCGGCTGGTCGAAGTGCTGACCGGACAGAACCTGTGGGATCCCTCGATCCGTTTCCTGACCGAATTGCCCAGCCGTTCCGATCCGGTGGAAATCACCGTGATCGCGCTGATGGCGCTGGTGTTCAGTTTTCTGGCCACGCTGTATCCGGCGTTCAAGGCGGCCAGCACCGATCCCGTGCAGGTGCTGCGGTATGAATGACGCCGTCGTGAAATTGACCGGGCTGACCCGCAGCTTTGAACAGGGCGGGGTGCGAATTGACGTGCTGCGCGGCGTTAACCTGGTGGTCCAGCCGGGCGAGATCGTGGCGCTGCTGGGGCCATCGGGATCGGGCAAGTCCACTTTGTTGCAAGCGGTTGGCCTGCTGGAAGGCGGGTTTGGTGGCAGGATCGAAATTGCCGGCACCGATGCCTCAGCGCTTACGGGCGATGATCGCACGGCCTTGCGGCGGGATCGGATCGGATTCGTCTATCAGTTCCATCACCTGTTGCCCGATTTCAGCGCGCTGGAAAACGTGGTCCTGCCGCAACTGGTGGCCGGGGCAGAACGGGCCGCGGCGGATGATCGCGCGCGTGCCTTGCTGGGCGCGCTGGGGCTGGGCGGGCGGATCACCCACCGCCCCAGCCAGCTTTCAGGGGGCGAGCAGCAGCGCGTGGCCGTGGCGCGCGCGCTGGCCAATCGCCCGGCGCTGGTGCTGGCGGATGAACCCACCGGCAACCTGGATGAACAGACCGCGGATAAAGTGCTGGCGCAGTTCGTCGATCTGGTGCGCACGCAGGGCAGCGCGGCGCTGATCGCAACGCACAACGAACGGCTGGCCAATGCGATGGACCGGGTGGTGCGGCTGCACGATGGGGTGCTGGGATAAGCGGCACCCTTGAACGCTGCAGCGACGATGGCCACATTGCCTGTAACGGGGGCGATGAAAGGACAGGCCATGCCCAATTCCCCCACCACTTTTCGCGGCGAACCTGCGGACCGCGGCACGCCCGGATGGGATCGCCCGGCATCCTTGCACCGCAGCGGCGATGGTGGGGTGCTTAGCCCGTTCCGTACGATCCGCAGCGGAACGCTGGCGCAACTGGTCCGCTATGTCGCAGGGCTTCCCGAAGCCGAACGTTCGCGGTACGAGATCGTCAAAGAAGGCGATCATCGCCTCCATCTGGCTGAAATCGTGGCTTTGGCCGGCCGGTCAGATTTTCCCGGGAGTTCATGATGCACGATCTGCGTACGATTGCCGATTTTTCCGCCACGCTGCCCAATGGCGAAACCGTGAGCCTGGCCGACAAGCAGGGCAAAGTTGTGCTGGTGGTGAACACCGCCAGCAAGTGCGGCTTTACCCCGCAATACGATGGGCTTGAGGCACTGTGGCGCAAGTATCGCGAGCGCGGGTTCGAAGTGATTGCGTTCCCGTGCAACCAGTTCGGCCATCAGGAGCCGGGCAACGCGGACGAGATCGAGCAGTTCTGCAAGGTCAATTTCGGGCTGAGCTTTCCCTTGATGGGCAAGATCGACGTGAATGGCGATCAGGCAGCGCCGCTGTACGATTGGCTGAAAGCATCGGCTCCCGGGGTGTTGGGGACCAAGCGGATCAAGTGGAACTTCACCAAGTTCCTGATCGGCCGCGATGGCAAAGTGGTGCGGCGTTATGCCCCCACCGCCAAGCCGCAGGCGCTGGAACAGGATATTGCCGCTTTGCTGTGAGCGATTCCTTGGGGATAGCGTACGAATCCCGGGGTGGGGCCGCTGTCCGAATCGCCGCGCAGGGCTAGGTTGCAAGGATGGCTTACGAACCGTTCGTTCCACTCAGGGTGCTGTCCAGTTATTCGATGCTCGAGGGGGCGATCGATCCCAAGGCGATTGCCAAGCTGGCGAAGGAACGTGGCTTTCCGGCGATCGCGATTGCTGATCGTAACGGTCTTTATGGGGCGATGATCTTTGCCGGGGCGTGCCGCGATGTCGGGATTCAGCCGATCATTGGGGCGTTGCTGGGGGTGCAGCGCGAAGCCGGCGGTGCAGTCGATTGGCTGGCGCTTTATGCGCAAGACGAAGCGGGCTGGAATAATTTGTGCCACTTGGTCAGCAAGGCCCATCTTGATCGTCCGCTCGAACTGGAACCGCACGTTACATTCGGTGATCTCGAAGGCCATACTGCGGGGCTGATCGCACTCACCGGGGCTGGCGATGGGGCGCTGGTGCGGTTGCTGGCCGAAGCACGCCGTGATGCCGCGGATGCTTATGCTGCGCGGCTTGAAGCCCTGTTTCCCGATCGACTTTACGTTGAAGTTGCGCGGCGCGGGCAAGCGGCCGAGGATGCCGCCGAAGATGCGCTGATCGAACTGGCCTATGCCCGGGGGCTACCGCTGGTGGCCACCAATCCCGCCAATTACGGTGAACCAGATTTCTATGGCGCGCACGATGCGTTGTTGTGCATTGCCAATTCGACCCACATTGATGCCGCTGATCGCCCGCGCTCCAGCCGTGAAGCATGGGTGAAATCGGCCAGCATGATGGCGGAAGCCTTTGCCGATCTGCCCGAAGCGATCGCCAATACGCTGGTGATCGCCCAGCGCTGCGCGGTTGCCCCGCCCAAGCGCAAGCCGTTGCTGCCCAGCCTTGCTGGCGACAAGGAAGGCGAAGCCCGGATGCTGGAGGACGACGCCCGCGCCGGGCTGGAACAGCGGCTTGAACCTTATGGCGAAATGGACCCGGCCGAACGCCAAGCCTATTTTGACCGGCTGGATTTCGAAACCGGCATTATCAACCGGATGGGTTTTGCCGGTTACTTCCTGATCGTGGCCGATTTCATCAAATGGGCCAAGGATAACGATATTCCGGTGGGGCCGGGCCGTGGTTCGGGCGCGGGCAGTTTGGTGGCGTGGGCGCTGACCATCACCGATCTTGATCCGATCCGGCTGGGCTTGCTGTTCGAACGCTTCCTGAACCCCGAACGCGTGTCGATGCCGGATTTCGATATCGATTTCTGCGAAACCCGGCGCGGTGAAGTGATCCGCTATGTGCAGGCCAAGTACGGCCATGACCATGTGGCCCAGATCATCACGTTCGGTAAGCTGAAAGCCCGTGCGGTGCTGCGCGATACGGGCCGGATCCTGCAGATGAGCTATGGCCAGGTTGACCGACTGTGCAAGATGGTGCCGAACCATCCGACCGACCCTTGGCCTTTGCCGCGCGCGTTGAATGGCGTGGCGGAACTAAAGCGCGAATACGATAACGACGATGAAGTGCACCGGCTGATCGATCTGGCGGTGCAGCTGGAAGGTTTGCCGCGCAACAGTTCAACCCATGCGGCGGGTGTGGTGATCGGTGATCGCCCGCTGGCGCAACTGGTGCCGCTGTACCGCGATCCGCGTTCGGATATGCCGGTAACCCAGTTCGACATGAAATATGTCGAGGATACCGGGCTGATCAAGTTCGACTTCCTTGGCTTGAAAACGCTGTCGGTGCTGCGCAAGGCGATCGACCTCCTGGCCCGGCGCGACATCACGATCGATCTGTCGGCGCTGCCGTGGGACGATGCGCAAGTGTACGAACTGCTGCAGCGGGGCGATACCGTGGGGGTGTTCCAGCTGGAATCCGAAGGGATGCGCCGCACGCTGGCCGCGGTAAAGCCAACCAATTTCGGCGATATTATCGCGCTGGTTTCGCTTTATCGGCCGGGGCCGATGGACAACATCCCGCTGTTCGGCCGGCGCAAGAACGGGCAGGAAAGCATCGAATATCCGCACGAAAAGCTGGCGGGCATCCTTGGCGAAACTTACGGGATCTTCGTTTATCAGGAACAGGTGATGCAGGCCGCGCAGATTCTGGCGGGCTATTCACTGGGCGATGCCGACTTGCTGCGCCGCGCGATGGGCAAGAAGGTGCAGGCCGAAATGGACGCGCAGCGGCTGCGCTTTGTCGATGGCTGCAAGGAAGTGTCGGGCATCGACAAGGCCAAGGCCAACGAACTGTTTGATTTGATCGACAAGTTCGCCGGCTATGGCTTCAACAAATCGCACGCCGCGGCTTATGCGTTGCTGGCCTACCAAACCGCGTGGATGAAAACCCACTATCCCCACGAATTCTACGCTGCGGCGATGTGCTTTGATATGCACCAATCGGAAAAGCTGTCGGTATTCGTGGATGATATGCGGCGCAACGGGCTGGAGGTGGCCGGGCCGGATATCAACGCATCCGAAGCTGAATTCACGGTTGAACGGACCGATCAAGGCTATGCCGTGCGCTATGCTTTGGCGGGCATTCGCAACGTGGGCGAAAAGGCGATGGATGCGATCGTGGCCGAACGCGAGGCACATGGCCGGTTCACCGATCTGGAAGATCTGTTCCGGCGGGTGCCTTATGGCTCGATGAACCGGCGTCAGTTGGAAGGGCTGGCCGGGGCCGGGGCGTTTGATGGGCTGGATTCCAATCGCGCCCGCGTGCTGGCCAGCGCGGATATGCTGTTGGCAGTGGCCGATGAAGCCGAACGCACTCGCAATTCGGGCCAGCACGGGTTGTTCGGCGGGGATGACCATGCCGCGCCCGCGCTGCGGATGGTGGAAGCGGAACCGTGGAGCCGGGCCGAGCAGATGACGCGTGAGCGGGAAAACTTCGGGTTCTATTTCGCGGCGCATCCGGTGGAGCAATGGCGCGCGGTGGCCTCCGCCAATGGCGCACGGCCATATGCCAGCCTGATGGAAACCGGGGTGCCGGGGGGTGGGCGCTTGCCTGCCGTGATCGCGGCGATGGTTGAAGGCGTACAGCGCCGCAAGACCAAGCGCGGCAACGATTTCGTGATGGCGGATTTTTCGGATTCCTCGGGCCAGTTTTCCGCTTCGTGCTTTGAAGAATCGCTGGTTGAACCCATGGTCCGCTGGGCCAAGGAAGGCACGTGTGTGCTGCTTAACGTCGAACTGGACGCACCCAGCCCGGATGAACCTCCGCGGGTGACCGTGCGCGGCGCGCGGCCATTGTCCGAAGTGACCAGCGCGGCCACCATGGTCCTGCGGTTGGATGTGCTGAGCGCCGATGCCCTGCACGAACTGGCGCTGGCCCTGCCGCGCGGAGATGACGCCCGCGGTGAAGTGATCGCCCGGTTGCTGACTGGTGCCGATCACGAACCGGCCATGCGGCTGGGCCGCGATTTCCAGCTTGATGGCGAATTGGCTGAACGCTTGGCAAATATCGCTGGACTTGCCAATGTGTCCTTATCGGCGCGGCGCGGGCCTGCTCATTTGCGGCTGGTCGCGTAACGCGGAACAATGCAATCAAACGGCCGCGCAAGCCGGCCGGCGGGAGAGAACACAAATGCTGGGCGCAATGCAGGACTTCGATCTTCGGGTCACGCACATCATCGATCATGCCGCGCGGGAAAACGGCAACCGCGAAATTGTGACCCGGTGGGCCGATGGCAGCGAAACCCGCACCACCTGGGCCGGGGTGCGCCGCGATGCGCTGAAGATGACCCAGGCCTTGCGCAAACTGGGCGTCAAGCCGGGGGACCGGATCGCCACGCTGGCGATGAACCACGCGCGCCATTTGGTCAGCTGGTACGGCGCGGTGGGCGTGGGCGGGGTGCTGCACACGGTCAATCCGCGGCTGTTTGACGATCAGCTGGAATATATTGCCAACCACGCCGAAGATCAGGTGCTGCTTTACGACGCGGCGTTCAAACCGATCGTGGAGCGGATGAAGGCCAAGTGGAGCACGATCCGCCATTACATCTGTTATGACGATGGCCAGTTCGAAGATTGGATCGGGGCCGAAGATGGCAACACCGAATGGGCCATGGGGGACGAACGCGATCCGTGCATGCTGTGTTATACCAGCGGCACTACCGGCAATCCCAAAGGCGTGCTGTATCAGCATCGCAGCACGTATCTTCACGCGATCTCTGGTTTGCAGCCGGCGATTTTCGATTTCGATGCCCGCTCGGTCATGCTGCCGGTGGTGCCGATGTTCCATGCGGCCAGTTGGGGGCTGCCGTGGGCCGGGGCGGCGGCAGGCGTGAAGTTCGTATTTTCCGCGGTCAACGATGCGGCGGTGCTGTGCGAGTTGATGGAGCGCGAAGGCGTGACCCATTCGGCTGGTGTCCCCACGGTTTGGCTTTCGGTGTTTCAGCACCTTGACGCGACGGGTGCGGGCCTTGGCAAGTTGCGCCACGCGATTATCGGTGGTTCGGCCGCGCCGCGGTTCATGATCGAACGGCTGATGAAAGCCGGGGTCAATGTTGCCCATGCCTGGGGGATGACCGAAACCAGCCCGATCGGCACCACTGGCGCCAAGACGTGGGACTGGGACGACCTGCCATTTGAACGCCAGGTTGATATCAAGCAGATGCAGGGCCGGGTGCCGTTTGGCGTTGAACTGCGCTGCGTCAGTCTCGATGATCCGGATGAAGTGCTGCCGCGCGATGGGCAGGCTTCGGGTGCGTTGCAGGTCCGTGGGCCATGGGTGATCAAGCGCTATTTCAAGGCCGAACAGGACGCGGTGGATGCGAACCAGTGGTTCGATACCGGCGATGTGGCGGTGATCCATTCCGATGGCACCTTGCAGCTGACCGACCGGACCAAGGATGTGATCAAATCCGGCGGGGAATGGATCAGTTCGGTTGAACTGGAAAACGCTGCGGTGGGGCACCCCGCAGTGGCAGAAGCCGCGGCAATCGGGATCTACCACCCGCGCTGGGACGAACGCCCGATTCTGGTCGTCGTCAAAAAGCCGGGGGCGGAGGCAACAGCGCAGGAAATCCGTGATTATCTGGCGCAGCACGTGGCCAAGTGGTGGCTGCCCGATGCGGTGGAATTCGTCGATGAAATCCCCCACACCGGCACCGGCAAGATCAGCAAGAAAGATCTGCGCGACCAGTTCCGTGATTACAAGCTGGCCGACGCCTGAGATGACCGCCTACATTGATCCCGATCGCGCCAACTGGCAGGTATTCAAGGACCTGCCGCGCGATACCCCGATCCAGATGCTCAACCTGATCAAATTTCGGGATCTGGCGGACTATCCCGAAGGCCATCCGAACCATGGCCAGGGCCTGACCGGGCGGGAAGCGTACGCGATCTACAAGCAGGGTTTTACCAAGCTGGTGGCGGATGATGGCGCGGCGATGATCTGGGATGCGCCGCTGGAATGCACGGTCACCGGTCCGGCGGGGGAATGGGACGAAGCCTTCGTGATGGGGTATCCCAATAGCGCCGCGTTCATGGCGATGGTCAAGAACGCAGAGTATATCCGCGATGTGGTGCCGCATCGCACCGCGGCCTTGGCGGACAGCCGCCTGATCCGCTTCGCCGGTTAAAGCAGCTGTAATTGCCCGTCCGGGTTGGGTTTGATGAACTGGCTGCAATCCAGCGTTGGTTGCACCCGGTTCAGGCCCAGCCGCTGGCAGGCCACGCGAAAGCGCGTGCGAAACACGTCGGCCCACACGCCGTCTGGTTTCATCCGGGTGAAAAATTGAGGGTCATTGTCCTTGCCATGGCGCATGGCCTGCACGGTGTGCAGTACTTTCGCGGCGCGATCGGGGAAGTGCGCGGCCAGCCATGCCTTGAACAGCGGGGCCACTTCATGCGGCAGGCGCAGCATGATCCAGCTGGCGGTTTGCACGCCGTGCGCGGCAGCGGCCTCAAGGATGCCTTCGATGAAGTGATCGGTGATCGCCGGAATGACCGGCGCCACCGAAACGTGGGTCGGAATCCCTGCCTCCACCAGCCGGGCAAGGGCGTCCAGCCGCTTGGCCGGGGCAGAAGCGCGGGGTTCCAGCAATCCGGACAGCTTTGGATCGAGGCTGGTTACCGAAATGCTCACCGCGGTCAGCCCCAGTTGGGCCAGCTGGGCCAGCAGGTCGATATCCCGCAGTACCCGGGCGCTTTTGGTGGTGATTGTTACCGGATGGCGCGTTTCAAGGCATACTTCAAGCACGCCGCGCGTGATCCGAAATCGCCCTTCGATCGGCTGATATGGGTCGGTGTTGGTGCCCATGGCAATCGGGTCAGGGCGGTAGGCTGGCCTAGCCAGTTCGGCCCGCAGCAATTTTGCGGCCGCGGGTTTGGCAAACAACCGGGTTTCAAAATCCAGCCCGGGCGACAGGTCATGAAAGGCATGGCTGGGCCGGGCATAGCAATAGATGCAGCCATGTTCGCAGCCCCGATAGGCGTTGATGCTGCGATCAAACGGGATATCGGGCGATGCGTTGCGGGTGATGATCGTGCGCGGATGTTCGGTGGTTACGGTGGTGCGCAGTTTGGGGGCAGGGCCATCCACCGTTTCGCACAGATCCAGCCAATCGCCATCTGCGGCGTGCGCAGGCAGGCCAAACCGATGGCTGATCTGATTTTCGGTTGCGCCTCGGCCACGTTCTTTTCGCATTGCGTGAAAAGAACATAAAGTGAACATTGATGCAATGCCGCGACAAAGATTGCAGAGCCGTTAACCCAGACGGGTGAGTTCGCGTTGACGCAATTGTGCGACATTGGCGTGGGTCCGAAGTCAGGAGATTGGTCAATGAAGATGCATCGTTGTGCGATGATTCTTGCGGGATTGAGTGTTGCTTTGCCGGCTGCGGCTTATGCGCAGGGCGAAGGTGTGGGATCGAGCCAGTTCTCGATCGGGATCGTTGGCCATGTGCCGACGATCTGCCGGGCCAGCGTGGATTCGACCGTTGCTGTGCCTGTGGCCGGGACGGTTCAGTTGGGGACGCTGCATGAATTCTGCAACAGCCCCAATGGGTACCGTGTCTATGCCGATTATTCCGCATCGCTAGCGGGCGGGGCGGTGATGGTTGATGGCGTGGCGGTGCCGCTGAACGGTGGTGGCAGCACGCTGGTTTCCCAATCAGCCGGTGCCGCGATCGAAAACCATGCCGTTACCCTTGAACTGCCCGAAGGCGTCAAGGACGGCACGGTCAGCTTTCGAATCGAGGCGCAGTAAACTGTTGCCGTCAGCGGCGGTTGCAGCGCGTTAACGTTTGTCCGTCAGGGCACTGTGAACGCCCCGCAATCGTTGATGCCCGGATCGCTATAGATCAGCGGGGTCACGGTGACGGTCAGTGTATCGCTGTAGAGGGGGGACGGGTTTTTGCCTTGTCCCCCTTCGACCAGTTCGCCTTCGATCGGCAATTGTTCGCCGGTTATCGTAGCGCGTTTGCACGATACGTTGATCTGTGCGGTGTTGGCTGGTGAACGATTGGTGCCAAGGAAGTGCAGCCGGTAATCAACGCTATCGTTCGCGGTGATGGCCCCGGGTTTCTTGAGCCGGTAATTGTTCGCGGAAGTGACGGTGACGTTATAAGCACCGCTGCTTTGCACCGCGACATAGTTGTTGCTTGATGCCCCGCCGGTCCGCACCGGGGTGCTGGCCAGCGAAGCGGTAGAAATCGTAGCGATTTCACCAAAATCGAGCGCGGTTCCAGCATAGTAGGTTCGCAGCGCGCTGAGCACCTTGATCGGGAACACCACCGCGTTGGGAATAGTGCCGACTTGCGGCACGCCGTTATCCGGGCCGCCCTGCATGATGCAGCCGTAATGGGCATCGAACGCCAGTTGGTTGACCGCCTGCAAATCCAGCCCGGATGGCAAGGTGACGTTGAAGGTGACTTGCGCGGTATCGGAACCGGCGTTGTTGCCGGTGAAGTTGATTTTCATGATCCGGTTGGCCGATGTTGCCAGCACCGTATCGGCCGGGGTGACTGCGGGATCGGGTTCGCCGGTGTCGTAAAAGATGTCTAGCCCCAGGCTGGGGGCGGAAAAAGTCTGGTTGACGCTGCCAGCAATCGCGATCGGGATGATCGAGGTGCTGTCTGCCCCCGGTTGCGAACTGCGCAGGAAGAACGCGACATAGCGTGTATCTCCGCCGCCGGTGTAGTTTTCGCGCCGCAGGTTCAGCGTGATCGTGGTGGTGGGCAATCCGGATTGGTTGAACGGATCATAGACCGCCGGCGTGGCGGTGGCCGAACCGGTAATGCCGCAGCCCGCGGCCAGTGCCGGGGTTGCGGCCAAACCCACTGCCAAGCAGCCCAATACCGCGCTGCCCAATACTGCGCTGCCAACTTTTGCAAACTGCGCCATCCTGCCCATGTTCAACGATCCTTTTCCGGCGTGATTTCGCCGACGCGGACGATGCCCGTGGCATCTTCCGGAATGGTGAGGAGATAGACCGACTTGGCCTGATCGAGCATTTCGATCCGCCATTTTCCCGGGGCCAGCCCGGTGGCTCCGAACCGGCCAATGCGGTTGGTGAACAGTGTAACGGGGGGGCGGTCAGGATGGGCCAGTTCGATGGCTTGTCCGGCCATCAGCGCTATCGGTTGGCCATCCCGGTCGATCATCGTGCCCATCGCGGTCAGATTGTAATCCGAGCCCACTTGCAACACGTATCCGCTGCGATAGGCCGGGAAGACCTTGAACGAACCTTGTCCGATATCGATTCTGGCCGGGGCGCCAACCACGTCTACCGGGATCGTCCGTTCGGCGTAGGATGACAGGCTGGGCAGGGTTGCCGCGCCCAATGCGCCGCTGTTGGCGGTGTATCCGAACGGACTTGGTTCAACCAGCACGTCCCCCTTGGCCAGGCTACGATGCGGTTTGATGATGGCAAAGCTGTCATAGATCGGGCGGCCGATCGATATTGCGCCATCGGCCATGGCGATCGAAGTTCCCAGCCGGAAGCTGGAGCGCTGGCTGATGCTGGTCCCGAAATCGCCGGCGAAGTTGCCGTAATGGCTGAACCCCAGTTCGGCCCGGTTGGCAAAGTAGCTGGCATTGACCGCCATGGTTGAACCAAGGTCCGATCGTTCGGCATCGGCGATCACGGTATAGCTGCCCACGCCCGATCCATGCAGCGTCTGGTAAGACATCCGTACGCGATTTTCGCGGGTGTCGTATTCGCTGCGCAGGCTGGAACTGCGGCCGATATTGATCGTCAGTGTCAGGAACCCGCTGTATTCCTTGCCGCGGCTATCCTGATTGTAGCGGAATTCAGTGCTGAGGTTGACCAGTGGGGTCAGCCGCCAGCCAGTGAACGCGCGGTAGCTTTGCAGATCTGGCACTGCCGCCCGGCCCTTGGAATAACGCCCATCGACCCCGGCATAGAATTCCGTGCTGAAGGCATGGGTATACCCCCCGCCGGCTTCGAAATCGTACTGGTTTTCGGCGAGGTAGAAGGTCACCGGTGCGAATTTGCGGCTGCGGTGTTCGGCAAACAGGTTGAAGCTATCGGATTGCCCATCGCCGTGCTGGATCAGCCGTTGGAACGTCCCTTGCACCGCAAAGCCATCGCCGAACCCCTTGGTGTGGCTATAGGCAAGGTGGGTGCCGAAACTGCCCAGCGGCGTGCCGAACACGGCTTCGCCGCCGCCCATCTGGATCTGTGCATCGGCCTGAAAATTGGCACCCAGCGTTACCGCATCGCTGATCCCGTGGCGGACAAATCCGGTGACGATCCAGTCGTTGCTATAGTTCGGCCCGGTTGCTTCGAGCGGGGCCTTGACCCCGGCATAGAGGCCGAATTCGCTAAGCCCTTTGGCCAATTGGGTCTGATCGAGAAAGATGTTGAACTGGAGGACTTCGCGGCGGCCGGTGTCATCCAGCACGTTGAGCCGGACATCATTGCCGCCTTGGGCAAACGGAAAATCGCGCAAGTTGTAAGTGCCAGGAGCAAGCTGCACGCGGCGGACCTGCTGGCCGTTGACCACCACTTCAACGGTCGATGGGCGTTCCAGCCGGAACGTGCGATCACCGCGCGGGCGGATCACCTGTTGGGGATTAAGGACGCTGTAAGACCGTGATAGCGATAGGCCGGCGATTTCCGGCGTGGCCTGAAACCCGCGGACTTGCGGCCGCAAATCGCCCGCGCTGAACCGGATCAGGTGCGCGATATCATCGTAAACCAGCCGGCTGCCCAGCCGTTGAAAGTCCGCGCCGTCGCGCCCGGGGGACCAAATTGCATCGCTTTCGGCCACCACATTGCCGAGCCGTACCGCTCCATCGAGGAACAGGATCGGATCAGCAAACCCGGTATCCGGCCCCGTTTCGGTGAGATCGAACGTCCCGCGCACATTAAGGTAGGCACTGGCGCTGGCCGGTTGGTAGAACGAACCAAGCCGCGCCCGATCGAGCGCCGAAACCGACAGGTCGCGCGATGCCCGGCGTTCCACCGGGATGGTCAGCACCAGTTCCAGCGTGCGCGGATTGTAGGTCAGGCTGAGGCCGGTCGGCGCAAGGTCTTCCGGGCTGAGCTGGGTCTTGCCGGCAAAGTTGCTGCGCAGGGCATCCAGCGCATCCGGCGCGATGATCGGGGTGAGCAACTGGAACAGCCGGTCGGCCGGGAACAGCAGGGTATCATCGGCCCCGATCGTTAACGGGATATCGCCAAGGTAGGTCGCCCCGTCTTTAAGCGGAACCGTCAGGATGATCGGCCGGCCGGTGGGGTTCAGCCGCACTTGCCGTGCCGGCGGGGCGATTGGCGGGCTGGCGATCGAACTGCCGCCAGCAGCCGCAGCGATCGGGTTCACCGCCTGCGCCGCGCCGAACGTGGCGGCGGCGGCGAGGGCGTGACTTGGCACGATCAGGATGGCGAATCCCGTTATCACTGCGGGTTGAATGCGATGTTTGGGCATATCAATTGTCGAGCGTGAAGCTCGCCTCTACGGTTCCGTGGTCGGATGGCAGTTCAAGCGGCACGGCAACGGTGCGGGCCTGATCACCGCCAATCAGGCCAAAGCCCATGGTCTGCTGGATTTCCGAACCGGATAGGGTGCGCGCGAACAGTTCCTTGCCGGCCGGGTCGCGTTCAACCACCCGCAAGTGACCATTGGCGAGGTAGCCGTGCGCCGGGGAATCGTTGTGCAGCGTTACCATTGGGATCGGCTTGCCCGCGGGGTTTTTGCCCAGCGTCGCGGAATCCACCACGATCTTGGGTTTGCCCCCGGCCGGGCCGACGCTGACCAGCACCTGAAAATTGTAAAGGATCTGGATTGCCGATTGGCCTTCGGGCAGCTTGATCGGCAGTTGCGCCACCGTGACGTAATAGTGCTTGCTTTTGGCGAGGGCGGGATCGCCAACATATTGCACCCGGAAGGTCTGGGTCTGGCCGGGTTCGATCAGCGCCTGCGGCGGGAACACCAGCAAATCCCCGGGATCCTGCCCGGTTTGCTTGACCCCATCGTTGCCCAGTTCAAGTTGCTGAATGCCGATTTCAACCGGCAGCGCGGTGGGGAAGGTGTTTTCCACCGTGATGACTTGTGACATCCCGGAGCTGGAGGTTTTCAGATCGATCACCACCGGCTGGACGGTCATCGCCAGCGCCGCGTGGAACGGCAGGACGGCAGCAGTGGCAGCGGCAGTAGCAAGGGCGTTTCGTATCCAATGTCTCACAGCGTGAGCTCCTGTGCGTTGCGCGAATTTCATCAGTTCGCCGGGATCAATTCCACGACGATGGAATCGGTGTATTGGCCTGCGACCAGCGGGCCGCTGCCGGCGGTGGTTGAAAAATTGAGCGTCAGTTCGCCTTTGGCAGCTTGCGGGGTGTCGATCGCGGTTTGCCGCGCGTCGCTGCCAAAACTGCGGGTGGCGCCCGCCCAGTTGACCCCAAGCTGGTAGTTCACCGCTTCGGCAAACCCACCCGGCAACAGCGTGGTGGTGGCCGCCGCGGCCCCGGTGCGGACCAGCGCCCCGTTGGTAGAGCGGACCGTAACCCGATGCGAACTGTTGCAGGTAACCGGCAGGTCCAACCGGATCGCGCTTTCCAGCGAAGTGGCGTTCTGGCTATCGACCAGTTGCGCGATGGTGATCTGCCCGCTGGTGGTGCCGGTTGCGGCATAGCTGGCGTTGACCGTCTGGCTGGCGGTTGGCTGGGCGATGACGCAGGCGGCAGGGGCGGTGCCGGCCAGATCGATCCGGCGGGTTGCCGTATCGAGGACCTGGGCCTGCACCGGCGGGGCGGCGATCAGCAGGGCGATGATCAGGGCGCTGATCGGGGCAGGTCGGCATTGCATCAGCGTGGCTCCAGAAAGATCCGCAGGGTATCGGCGTAAGCGCCGGCCATTACGGGGGCGCGATTTTCGACGTTCGATGCGCCTTCCGCGATCTCAACCCGCAGGCTGAGCGTGCCTTGCGCGGGTTGATCGATGGCGAAGGATTGCTGAACGATCTGGCGCACTTTGCCATCCGCGGTCAGCGTGGCGTTGCTGCCGCCCCAGTTGACCACCGCGGTGTAGGGCACGGCATAAGCAAAGCCTTGCAGTGGCCCGCTGATCCGCCCGTCGGTTGGCCACAGGCCGTTGCCTTGGGATTCGATCCGCATGGTGTGCGGGAAATTGCACACCGCGGTGAAATCCACCGTGGCGCTGGCAGCGCGGGCGGCCAGCGTTTGCGGATCGACGAACTGTTCGATCTGCAAGCTGGCCCCGCTGGTTCCGGCAATGTTGATCAGGCCGCCGGGCTGGATCTGCCCGTCCTGCAGCGCACAGACTTGCGGGGCGCTGCCCGTAACCGGCAAATCGCGGCTGGCCGTTGTCGCGGGGGCGGCTGATTGCGCAGCGGCCGACGTTGCCATGCCCAGCGCCGCCAGCGCGGCAATGGTGCTGCGGGGGGATGGTGCTTGGCCCATGGCGTCAGTCCGCCACGCTCAGCGTTACGGTGACCAGCCCGCGATAGTTGGGATCGGCCACCAGCCGCAGGGCTTGCCCGCCGCCGGTGGCGAAGTTGCCAATGCCCACCACGATATCGCCGGTAAAGGCGGTGCCACGGATTTGCGTGGCTGCGGTATTGGCGCTGGCCGCGGTGTCAAAACTGGCGGCGGTTGTGGTCCAACCACTGGCGGTGGCGGTATAGTTGACCGTGCGGGAAAAACCGCCCGGTGCCGTGGCGGTAAAGCCTTGCGCGGTCATCGGGGTGGCCGCAAGGTTGAGCGTGCTGCGGGTTGAACAGAACGATCCCACCAGCACTTTGTCTGGTGCAGCCAGGTCGGTCCGCAGCAGGCCGGTGGTAGTATCGGTCAACACCCCCAGATCGAATGTGCCATCGCCGCTCAGCGTCCCGCCCGCACACATCGCCGGGACCGTGCCGATCACCGCGAAATCTTTGGTTGAGGTGGCCGTCTGGGCGCGGGCTATGGCCGGCAGGAGGGCCAGCGGCAGGATAAGCGCGGCAAGCCCGAGCGGTGTAACGGAAGTGCGCATGGTGGGTGTCCTTTGGTTATTCGACTGCAGCGGCGCCAAGCGTCACCACGACCAATCCCTGATATGTCCCGGCCACCAGCAGGTGGTCGCCCGGGACGGTGAAATCCGATAGCGTCACGGCGATGTCCGCGATCTGCGGCAGCGGCTGGATCGTGCTGGTGCCGCTGCCGGTTGGCGCGGTGCCGTTGCCCAGCGCCGCGGTTGCGGCCAGCGCGCTGCCGGAGGCCCAGCCGGTTGCCGCTGCGGTGAAGTTCACCGCGCGGGCAAAACCCGGCTGGGGGGAGGAACTGTCGATCGCCAGCAAGGCGCTGGCATCGATCCGCACCACCGATCCGGCAAAGTTGCAGAAGCTGGCAGGCAGCGTCACCGCGCGCGGGGACAGGGCGGCAATCCGGCCGGAGCGGGTGCCGGCGGTTGCCGCGATCAGGCCTAGATCGACTTGCGCGGGGGCCGGATCCCCAAGAATGCACAGGGGAGCAACCCGGCCATCGATGGCTACGGTGCCGGTGTCGCCCACCTGTGCCCATGCTGCGGCCGGCAGGGCCGCGAAAGTCAGGATCGATGTGCAAATCAGCGTCTTCATCG
>JBDKLL010000003.1:0-19172 GCA_039795595.1 Pseudomonadota bacterium | reverse complement strand
TCGGTCGAAACCAGACTTTCCATGTTCCTCGTGCCTCCTCGCACATCGCGGTTATGCGGCATTTCGCCGTCATCGCAGCGCCCCTCTCGCTGCAGTTGCGAAAAGGTTAGCCCTCCCGGCGCGCGGCGTCGAGAGGGGAGTTTGGGAAATTGCGCGATCGCCGGTGCGTGCGCTGCGACTTGTGCTCAACGCGCGATCGGGGCATGGCGCAGCCATGGCAGACACACCTTCTCCGCTGCACTTGGGGCAGCACAGCGCGCTGCCCGCTTCACCCGAAGCGGCGGTGCTCGATTACGTTCCGAACCCACGCAAGGGCGCGCTCTATCTGGCGCGGTTTGCCGCGCCGGAGTTCACTTCGCTGTGCCCGGTAACCGGCCAGCCCGATTTTGCGCATCTGGTGATCGATTACGCCCCCGGCGAAACGATCGTCGAATCGAAAAGCCTCAAGCTGTTTCTGGGCAGCTTTCGCAATCACGCCGGCTTCCACGAAGACGTGACTGTGGGGATCGGCGAGCGGCTGTTCGATGAAATGCAGCCGCGCTGGCTGCGGATCGGCGGATATTGGTATCCGCGCGGCGGCATCCCGATCGACGTGTTCTGGCAATCGGGCGCGCCGCCCGAAGGTCTGTGGGTGCCGGATCAGGGCGTCGCCAGCTATCGCGGGCGGGGTTAACGCGGTTAGGCTTACCGCGTCCCCAGCCCGCGGGCGATGATCCCGCGCAGGATTTCGCGCGTGCCGCCGCGCAGGCTCCAGCTGGGGGCGTTGAGCACGATGTTGGCCAGCACCGAAGCATAAGCCGCCGCCGCGCGCGGATCGGGCTCGCAATCCACCAGTTCGCGGGCGATATCGGGCAGCCCTTGCTCGAACAACGCGCCCACGTCCTTGACGATGGCGGCTTGCAAGCCGGCGTCCTGATGATCCTGCAACATCGCCGCAACTGAGCGTGAGAGCCGGCGCAGCACCGCCAGCCGCGCGGTAACGCGGCCCACCGTGATCTGCGCGGCCTCGCTATCCCGGCTTTGCAGCACGTTAAGCAGTTGCACCAGCAGTTCGATCGAGGACAGGAAGCGTTCTGGGCCCGAGCGTTCGAACGCCAGTTCGCTCATCACCTGATTCCAGCCCTGGCCTTCTTCGCCCAGCAGCATGTCGGCGGCCACGATGGCCTCTTCGAGATGCATTTCGTTGAAGTGGTGCTGCCCGGCATGATCGATGATCGGTTTGATCGTCAGCCCGGGGGTGTTCTTGAGATCCAGCAGCAACTGGCTGGTGCCGTTGTGGCGATCTGCCGGGGTGCCGCTCGTCCGGCAGAACAGGATCGCGTAATCGGCTTCGTGGGCAAAGCTGGTCCAGACTTTGGTTCCCGTAACGCGGTAAACATCGCCATCGCGCACAGCCTTGGTGCGGGTGGCGGCCAGATCGGATCCCGAGTCCGGTTCGCTCATCCCGATCCCGAACGACAGTTCGCCCGCGGCAATGCGCGGCAGGAACGCCTGCTTTTGCGCTTCGGTGCCGAATTTCAGGATCGATGGGCCGCTTTGCCGATCGGCAATCCAGTGCGCGCCAACCGGAGCGCCGGCGGCAAGGCATTCCTCCACGATCACCGCGCGTTCAAACGCGCTGCGTTCGTGCCCGCCATACTGCTTGGGCCAGGTCATCCCCAGATAGCCAGCCAGCCCCATCGCGCGGGAAAAGGAGCGGTCATAGCCGTACCAGTTGTCCGAACGCTGGCGCGGGGTGCGGTCTTTCAGCTGCACCGCCAGAAAGGCGCGGAATTCTTCGCGCAGGGCCAGCACTTCGGCGGTATCCGCCGGGGGGGCGGGGAAAGGAATCGCGCTCATAGTTCAGTCACCATCGGCCAGTAGCCGGCGCCGCCCGCATCAATCGCGGCCGCGCCCAGCAGTTTTGCCCATGCCACCTGACCGCCGAATTCATCGCGCCAGGCCCATAGCGAGGTGGTGTAAAGGTGCAGGCGGTGTTCGCGGGTAAAGCCGATCGCACCATGCATCTGCGCCGCAATCGAAGCACCGGCCCCGGCCGCTTCGCGTGCGCGCAGGGTGCCCGCAGCAACGCCCAGCACATCGCCGCGCGCTAGCGCTTCGGCGGCAAGATCAGCCGCCGCGGTGGCGCAGGCCAGTTCGCCGGCCAACTTGGCCAGTTCATGCTGCACCACCTGATTTTTCTGCAGCGGCTTGCCAAACTGGACGCGGGTGGCGGTGTGCGCCAGCGTCATGTCGAGCGCGGCTTCCAGCGCACCGACGATCTGGAACGCACGCAGCGTGGCCCCGGCAGCTTGCGGGCAATGCGGCAGCGGCGCAGTGGCGGCCGGATCGATCGCCCAGTCAATCGCAAGGTCCACGCGCGGGTGGAAATTCACCGCCGCGCCGGCTTCGCTGACCGACCAAGCCGAATGGGGCACCCGGTAGAGCGTATCGCCCACCGCCAGCGCCAGACAATCGAGGTTCGCGCCCCACGCCACGCGGGCCACCGTGCCGGTCAACCGGCCACCGGAAAGCGTCAGGGTATCGGCCCGGGCCAGCCCGGCCGGCCCATCGGCCAGCGGCAGGCCGGCCGCGGCGAGCAGGCGATTCGCCCCCATTGTTTCCACCACGGGTAGCGGCACCGCATGCTGGCCCAGCAACCGCAAGGCTTCGCCCTGCTCGGCATTTGACAGGCCGAACCCACCCCGATCTTCTGGCAGCAGCGCAAGCGGCAGACCCATTTCGGCCACTTCGGCCCACAATTCGCCAAGCCATTCGCCGGTTTTCGCGCGCGATTGCGCCTTATCGTCAAGGCTGCGCTCGAACAGGCGCTGGATCATCTCTGCAAGCATTGGTCGTGCCCGCTCCCTGAAGGTCTGGTGCCGGCTAGAGGGTTCGAACCCCTGACCCCCTGATTACAAATCAGGTGCTCTACCAACTGAGCTA
The DNA here is from genome assembly GCA_039795595.1 of Pseudomonadota bacterium. Classification (GTDB taxonomy): domain Bacteria; phylum Pseudomonadota; class Alphaproteobacteria; order Sphingomonadales; family Sphingomonadaceae; genus Novosphingobium. The sequence goes on along the minus strand of JBDKLL010000003.1, from coordinate 16,247 downwards.
AGCCGGCATCGATGGTGTTGAAGCCCCTTTGCGTTACCGCGCGCCAAACGTCCACCCCTCGGTTGCGGCAATTTCGGGGGTCAGCGCGGGTGGGGTCCACAACAATGGATCCGGGGCGGCTGTGCGCAGCCACGCTGCGGTTACCAGCGCATCGCTGGCATGGTCAGGGATTGGCCCAGCGATGCCTGCGGGGGCGCTGCCCAGTGCGGCCAGCGCTGCATCCAGTTCAGCGCCGTCGCGGATCTTTGACCGGCTGGGGCTGCGTCCGGCAGCCATCGCGGCCAGAGTGGTGTAGATTTCAACCACGGTCGAACCGGCTGGTGGCAGCGGATCGATCGGCCAGACTGGCAGTCGGTCCGCCAGCCGGTGCAGCAGCCGCATCCCAGTCAGGCTGGATTTGCCGACTTGCGCCGCGCCGACCAGATTGAAGTTCGAGGTTGGCGTGCAGCCCATCGCGGCTTGGGCGTGTTCGGTAACCCTGAGCCGCCCCCGGCCGCCGCCGAACCGATCGCCTTCGCGCCCGCCGTGGCGGCGGAAATGACGCGCGGCTTCGGGATGATCGACAAAGCTGCTCGCGCCAAGGTGCGGATCATTGGCGCACAAGTCATCGATCAGCGCCCACAGGCTGCGGGCATCACCGGGGCTGCGATCCCAGCCGGGCAGGAACGCGCCGGCATCGGCAAATGGCAGGCTGATCCCCATATCGAACCCAACCAGCGTATCCGCGGGCAGATCGTGGAGCAGCCATGTCAGCACTTCGGTGCGCGACCAGCGTTCGCCGGGGCGCACCAGCACTGGCGCAGCGGAGCCGGTGGTGCAGATTGCCACCGCGATCCCGTGATGGCGTTCGCCCGCTGCGCCGGACCAATCGATCGCGGCGAAATGGCGGAAGCGGTTGGGGTTCATTCGCCGCGGCGGTCCTTGCGTTTGCGGTCCCACCATTCGAGCCGTTTGACCACTTCGCGTTCGAACCCGCGTTCGACCGGCCGGTAATAGGTTTGCGGGGCCATGCCATCGGGCCAGTAATTATCGCCGGAAAAACCATCTTCGGCATTGTGGTCATAGGCATAACCCGCACCATAGCCGATGTCTTTCATCAGCTTGGTTGGCGCATTCAGGATGTTTGCTGGCGGGGCGAGGCTGCCGGTATCGCGCGCGCTTTTCCATGCTTCCTTCTGCGCGGTGTAGGCGGCGTTCGATTTGGGCGCAGTGGCCAGATAGAGGCACGCCTGCACGATCGCCAGTTCGCCTTCGGGGCTGCCAAGGAACTGATAGGCGTCCTTTGCGGCAAGGCATTGGGTTAGCGCCTGCGGATCGGCCAGACCGATATCCTCGCTGGCAAAGCGTACCAGCCGGCGCAGCACGTAAAGCGGTTCTTCACCCGCGGTCAGCATTCGCGCAAGGTAATAGAGCGCGGCCTGTGGATCTGATCCGCGCAGCGATTTGTGCAGCGCCGAAATCAGGTTGTAATGCCCGTCGCGGTCCTTGTCGTACACCGCCACCCGGCGTTGCAGGAACTTGCCCAGCCCGGCCGGATCAAGCGGTTCGGCAATCTTGGCATTGTACAGCGTTTCAGCCTGGTTGAGCAGGAACCGGCCATCGCCATCGGCCGATGCGACCAGCGCGGCGCGGGCGTCGGCGGTTAATGGCAAAGGCCCAGCCAAGGCTTCGGCGCGGGTCAGCAGGGTATCGAGCGCGGCGGCGTCCAGCCGGTGCAGGATCAGCACTTGCGCCCGGCTGAGCAGCGCGGCGTTGAGCGCAAAACTGGGGTTTTCGGTGGTGGCACCCACCAGCGTCACCGTGCCGCGTTCGACGAACGGCAGGAACCCATCCTGCTGGGCGCGGTTGAAGCGGTGGATTTCGTCCACGAACAGCAGGGTGCGCTGCCCGGCCTTGGCCGCGGTTTCGGCTTCGGCAAAGGCTTTCTTGAGGTCGGCCACGCCGGAAAACACCGCGCTGACCGAAATGAACCGCATCCCCACCGCATCGGCCAGCAACCGCGCGGTGCTGGTCTTGCCGGTGCCGGGCGGCCCCCACAGGATCATGCTGGATAGCTTGCCTGCGGCGACCATCCGCCCAATCGCGCCTTCGGGGCCGGTCAGGTGTTCCTGCCCGATCACGTCAGCCAAGCCTGCCGGGCGCAGCCGATCGGCCAGCGGCGCATCATCGCTCAGCACGGCAAGCGCCGCGGGCTGGGGCGTGGTATCGTCGACAAACAGGTCGCTCATCCCCGAACCCTAGAACGTCGGGCAGCGATTCGCACCTGCTGGCTCAGGGTTATCCGCGTTGGGCGGCTTTCTGGCGGATCAGCCGCAGATAGGTATCGGCAACCACCTGATTGATCTGGTCCCAGCTGAAATCGCGGCTGCGCAGTTCACCTGCCGCACCGTGGGCGGCGCGCAGATCGGGCTGGGCGATGTAGGCGCGCAGGGCTTCGGCAAAGCTGTGGACCGCGCCGGGTTGGATCAGCCGGCCCGATTGCCCATCATCGACTAGGTTCTGGCTGCCGGTTGCCGCCGCGGCCACGACGGGTAAGCCGCAAGCCATGGCTTCAAGGCTCACATTGCCGAAGGTTTCGGTGGTCGACGGGAAGAACAGCACGTCCATCGAAGCCACCGCGCGGCCCAAGTCCTGCCCGGCCATGAACCCGGCGAACACCGCATCGGGCAGGCGCGTTTCCAGCCATTGCCGGGCCGGGCCATCGCCCACCACCAGCACCCGATGCGCGATTTTGCGCCGGCGCAGTTCGTCGATCGTATCGGAAAAGACGTCGAGCCCCTTTTCCATCACCAGCCGGCTGTGAAAACCCACCACCACTTCGTCATCGCCGATGCCAAGGCCGCGCCGCCATTCCAGCGAACGCTGGTCCGGGTTGAAGATGCCGCGATCGACCCCGCGCGACCAGATATCGATATCATAGTTCATGCGCTGGTCGCGCAGCACTTGGGCCATCGATTCCGATGGGACTACCAGCGCATCGCAGCGCCGGTAGAACCGCCGCAGGATCGCCACCATCACCGGTTCCAGCCAGGCCAGGTTGTAATACCGGAAATAGGTTTCGAACCGGGTGTGGACAGATGCCGCCACCGGCAGTCCGCGCCGCCGCGCCCAACTGACCGCGCGGTGCGCCACCACATCGGGCGAAGCCACGTGAACGACGTTCGGCGCAAATGCTGCCAAATCGCGCCGTACCCGCGGTGAAAGCGCCAGCGGCCAGCGATATTCGGGCCGTCCGGGGATGGCCGCGCTTGGCACGCTGATCAGATCGCCTTGGGGTTCGAAGGCCGGTTCATCGACGGTGGGCGAATAGACCCGCACCTGCGCACCCTGCCGCAGCAAGTATTCAACCAGCCGGTTCAGCGCCTGATTGGCGCCGTCGCGGACATAGTTGTAGTTGCCCGAGAACAGGGCAATGCGCAGGTCTGCGGTGTCCATCGCGGCCACTCTTAATCGATCAGCACGCCAAGCGCGAATCCGGCTTACGCGGCTTCTTTCTTGCGGCTGGCCTTCTTGCGTTCGTTCGGATCGAGGATTGCCTTGCGCAGACGGATCGACTTGGGCGTGACTTCGACCATTTCATCATCGTCGATATAGGCGATCGCCTGTTCCAGCGTCATGATCTTCGGCGGGGTCAGGCGGATCGCATCGTCCTTGCCGGTCGACCGGAAGTTGGTCAACTGCTTGGACTTCATCGGGTTGACTTCAAGGTCTTCTGGCTTGGCATTTTCGCCGATGATCATGCCTTCGTAGAGCGCTTCGCCAACCCCGACGAACAGGATGCCGCGTTCTTCCAGCGGGCCAAGCGCATAAGCCACGGCTTCGCCTGTGCCGTTCGAAATCAGCACGCCGTTCTTGCGGCCTTCGATCTTGCCCTTGTGGGGGCCATACTTTTCGAACAGGCGGTTCATGATCCCGGTGCCGCGCGTATCCGACAGGAATTCACCGTGATACCCGATCAGCCCGCGCGATGGAGCGGAGAAGGTGATGCGGGTCTTGCCACCGCCCGAAGGACGCATATCGGTCAGCTCGGCCTTGCGGATCGCCATCTTTTCAACGACCGTGCCAGAGTGTTCGTCATCGACGTCGATCACCACCGTTTCGTATGGTTCGGTGCGCTGGCCGGCCTCATCGGTGCCGAACAGCACGCGCGGGCGGCTGATGCCCAGTTCGAAGCCTTCGCGACGCATCGTTTCGATCAGCACGCCCAGTTGCAATTCACCGCGGCCAGCCACTTCGAAGCTGTCCTTATCGGCGCTTTCGGTGATCTTGATCGCCACGTTCGATTCCGCTTCCCGCATCAGGCGGTCGCGGATCATGCGGCTGGTCACCTTATCGCCTTCGCGCCCGGCCATCGGGCTGTCGTTCACCGCAAAACGCATCGACAGGGTTGGCGGATCGATCGGCTGGGCCTTGATCGGGGTTGAAACCGACGTATCGGCAATGGTGTTCGAAACGGTCGCCACCGTCAGGCCGGCAAGGCTGATGATATCGCCGGCGCGGGCTTCGTCCACGGGGACGCGTTCCAGCCCACGGAAAGCCATTAATTTGGAGGCGCGGCCAGTTTCGATCACTTTGCCATCGGCGTCCAGCGCGTGGATCGGCTGGTTGACCTTGACCGTGCCTGATTGCACCCGGCCGGTCAGCACGCGGCCCAGGAAGTTGTCGCGATCGAGCAGCGTTACCAGGAAGCTGAACGGCGCATCGGCATCGAGCGATGGCGGCGGTACGTGATCAACGATCTTCTGGAACATCGGCTCCAGCGTGCCTTCGCGCAAGGACGGATCGGTGTTGGCATAGCCATTGCGACCCGAGGCATAAAGCACGGGAAAATCAAGCTGTTCGTCGCTGGCGTCCAGCGTCACGAACAGGTCGAACACTTCGTCCAGCACTTCCTGGATGCGTTCATCCGGGCGATCAACCTTGTTGACCACCACGATCGGCTTAAGGCCAAGCGCCAGCGCCTTGCCGGTCACGAACTTGGTCTGCGGCATCGCGCCTTCCGAGCTGTCGACCAGCAGGATCACGCCATCGACCATGCTCAGGATGCGTTCCACTTCGCCGCCGAAATCGGCGTGGCCGGGGGTGTCGACGATGTTGATGCGGGTGCCGTTCCATTCGATCGAAGTCGGCTTGGCCAGGATGGTGATCCCGCGTTCCTTTTCGAGATCGTTCGAATCCATCGCACGCTCTTCGATGCGCTGGTTGTCGCGGAAGGTGCCGGACTGGCGGAACAGCTGGTCGACCAGAGTGGTCTTGCCGTGGTCGACGTGCGCGATGATCGCGATGTTGCGCAAGGGCAGGGGGGCGGACATGATTGGTTCTCGAATATTGGAGGGGGTCGGTGCCTGTTGCACCGCAACATTGGGCGGCCCCCTAGCCGATACCGCCCGTGCGGGCAAGCTTTGCGAAGCGGGCGGATTGGCTACTGCGCGTTAACCTTCTATAGGCCCGCGCCATGAAGTTGACCCTTTGCCGTGCCACCTTGTTGGCAGCCGTCGCCTATCCCGCCATCGCTCATGCGCAGGAAGCCGCGCCACCGCCTGAGGAACTGGCCCAGCCGGCGGCAGAAGAAGTTGCCCCACCCGCGGATGAGATCAGCGAAACGGTCGATTCCGAGACGATCGTGGTTACCGCAACCAAGCGCGAACAGCGGTTGCAGGATGTGCCCGTGGCGGTTTCGGTGGCCAGTGCAGCGCTGATCGAACGGGCGCAGGTGCGCGACATCAAGGATCTGCAACTACTGGTGCCGGCCTTGCGGGTATCGCAATTGCAAAATGCCGCGGCGACCAACTTCTTCATTCGCGGTTTTGGCAACGGCGCCAACAACGCGGGGATCGAACCATCGGTCGGGGTGTTTGTTGATGGGGTCTATCGCAGCCGGGCCGCGGCCCAGATTGGCGATCTGCCCGATGTAAGCCGGGTTGAAGTGTTGCGTGGTCCGCAATCGACGTTGTTTGGCAAGAATGCCAGCGCCGGGGTGATTTCGATTGTCACCCGCGAACCGCAGTTTCGCTTCCACGGCGGCCTTGAAGGCAGTTATGGCAATTTCAACAGCGTGGTATTGAAAGGGTATCTCACCGGCCCGCTGAGCGATACCGTGGCGGCCAGTCTGGCTGGCGGCTTCAATCGCCGCGATGGCTATGTTGCCGATCCGGGGGCGGGCGAACCGGCCAACGATCGCAATCGCTGGTTCGCGCGCGGCCAGTTGAAATATGCGCCGAACGATCAGCTTTCGGTGCGCCTGATCGCGGATTACGACAAGGTTGATGAAAACTGCTGCGCGGTGGTCAACTTGCGGCGTTCGGCCGCCACCACGGCGATCGAACTGCTGGGCGGCCGGGTCAACGATCCGGCCACGCCGTTTGCCGATGTTGCATGGTCGAATTTCCCGTCGACCAACAAGATCGACAACTGGGGGCTTTCGGGGCAAGTCGATTACACGGTTGGTCCGCTCAAGGTGACATCAATCACCGCGTGGCGCGAAAACCACACGCAGACCAATCAGGATTCCGATTTCACCAGCGCCAACCTGATCGGTGCGAACCGCGGCGATGTGAAGATCGGCACGTTCACCCAGGAACTGCGCCTGTCGGCCGGGTTCCTCGATATGTTCAACGCGATGCTGGGCGGATATTTCTTCAATGAAGACGTCCGCTACACCAATGCGCTGACGTATGGCAGCGCGTTCCGCCCTTATGCCGATATGCTGGCCAGCGGCGGGGTAACCCGTTTGGAAACCGCGCTGTTCGGGGCCAACGCCGGGCGGTTCTTTGCCGCTGGGCAGGGGATGTTCGATGATGCCGAAATGGATAACACCGCGTGGTCGGTGTTCGGGAATGTCGATCTGAAAGTGCGCCGCGGGGTAACCGTGACGTTGGGCGGCAATTACACCCGCGATGCCAAGGACGTGACCGAAAACACGCTCAGCACCGATGTGTTTTCGGCGCTTAATCTGGCGAATTACGGGCCGGCGGCGTTGGCGCTGCGGCCGTTGCAGTTCCTGCCGCCGTTCCGCACGTTCCCCAATGCGGCGGAAGACGGCAAGACCCGCGATGGCAAGTGGAGCTGGACCGCGCGTGTGGCGCTGGACCTGACCGATCGGGTCAAGGCTTATGTCAGCTATGCCACCGGCTTCAAGGCCAGTTCGTTCAACCTTTCCCGCGATAGCCGGCCGCTGGCGGCGGATTATGCCGCCTTGGCCAAGGCCGGGCTGCTGGTGCCGAACCTGACCACCGGTTCGCGCTTTGCCGGGCCGGAAAACGCGAAAGTATGGGAATTGGGGATCAAGGGCGATTGGGGCGTGGCGAACGCCAACCTGACGCTGTTCAGCCAATCGATCGATGGGTTCCAGTCCAACGTCTTTACCGGCACGGGCTTTGCGCTGGCCAATGCCGGGCGCGAAAGCACGTCCGGGATCGAGTTCGACGGGCAGGTCAAGCCCGTGGCCGATGTCGCGCTCAACCTGTCGCTGGTGTACCTTGATCCCAAGTATGACAGCTTCCCGGCATCGGCGCTGGGCGATCTTTCGGGCACGCGTCCGGCCGGGATACCCGGTCTATCCGCGACTTTGGGTACGCAGTGGAGCCACCTGTTCGCCAATGGCGGGCGACTGACGTTGCGCGGGGATTACCATTACGAAAGCCCGGTGCAGGTGCTGGAAGGGCTGCCCGGCCTGATACAGCGCAGCGCCAGCGGCGCGGTGATCAGTTATGCCCCGGCGTTCGATGCCGCCCGGCCTTTCCGCCGCGAAGTGCAGGATCTGACCGCATCGGTATCTTATGGTTTTGCCAATGGGTTGGAACTGTCGGTGTGGGGCCGCAATCTGACCGACAATCGCCAGATCGTGATGATCTTTGATTCGGTGGCGCAGCCGGGATCGATCTCTGGCTATACCAACCAGCCGCGTACCTATGGGGCATCGGCGCGGTTCAAGTGGTAAGCTAAAGTTCGCGCAGCGCCTGTGCCGGTTTTGCCCGCAACAGCGGCAGCGAACCGGCCAGCGCGAAGCCGATCACCAGCGCCAGGCCAAGCCCCAGCACGGCCAGCACTTGCGGCCATGCGGGCAGCCAATCGAACGTGAACAGTTGCACCACCACCAGCCACGCCAGCGCGCTGCCTAGCCCCAGCGCGACGAAGGCCAGCAGCAGTCCCAGCAGCGCATATTCGGCCAGTTGCAGCAGCAACAACTGACGCCGGCTGGCGCCCAGCACGCGCAGGATCACGTTATCGTAAACCCGGCTGGCCCGGGCCGCGGCAATCGCCCCCAGCAAGACCGCCACCCCGGCCAGCACGGCCACGCCGGCGGCGGCAAGAATGGCCAGACTGACCTGCCGCAACAGATCACGCGCCTGCGTCAGCACGCCGCCCACTTCGATTACCGAACTGGCCGGAAAAGTCCGCACCAGCGCGCGCAGCAGCGGCCCGCGCGTGGCCGGATCGTGCAGGTTGATCGTGGCCGCTAGATTGTGCGGGGCATCGGCAATCGCGTTGGGGCTGAACACCAAGACGTAATTGAACCCCAGCGAATCCCAGTCGATCCGTCGGAACGATGCGATCCGGGCCGTGCGCTCCACCCCCAGCAGGCCGATCGTCAGCCGATCGCCGATTTGCAGGTCCAGCGTTTTGGCCAATTTTTCATCGATCGAAACCAGCGGTTCGCCGCGATAATTGCTGGGCCACCACGCACCGGCGGTCACGGTGTTGCCTTCGGGCACGCCATCCGAATAGGTCAGCCCGCGTTCGCCTCGCAGCGGCCACGCGTCTTCCGGGATTTCCTTGAGATCGGCCACGCGGGTCATCCGGCCTTCCGGGCCATAGGCCAGAATTGCGCCGCGCAGCGCCGGCACGGTGCGAACTTGCGCCGCGGGCGCAACGTTGGCCACCGTGGTGCGAAATTCATCCACGCGGGTCTGCGGCAGGTCGAGCACGAAATAATCCGGTGCGCGTTGCGGCACGCGGGCGGCGATATTCGCATCAAGGCTGGTCTGGACCGCGGCCAGCAGCACGAACGCAGACAGGCCAAACCCCAGTGCGGTCACCAGCGCACCAGTTTGCGCGCCGGGGCGGTGCAGGTTGCCCAGTGCCAGCCGCAACAATGGATCTTGCGGGCGGGGCAGCCGCGCGGCAAGCCGGCGCAGGCCCCAGCCCAGTGCGCCAAGCAGCGTCAGCAAGGCCAGTGAACCACCTAGAAACCACAGCGTGACCAGCGGCTGTTTGGCCGTGATCAGTGCCAGCGCGGCGATCCCCGCCATTCCCAGCCCAACCGGCAGTGCGGCATCGCGCCAGTGCCGGGCCAGCGGCGCAACCCGCGCCCGCATTAGCGCCATTGCTGGGTAACGGCGGGCGGTTAGCAGCGGCGGTGCAGCAAACACCAGCGCCACCAGCCAGCCATAAAGCGCCGCCCGGCCCAGCGCCGCCGGATCGATCACCAGTCCCGGCGCAACTGGCAGCAAGCTGCCCAGCGCCTTACCCAGCAGTGGGGTGATCAGCACCCCGGCCAGCAACCCCGCAGCGCTGCCAACCAGTGCTGCTGCACCGATTTGCAGCAGGTAGATCCGGGCAATGTCTGCGCTGGTTGCGCCCAGCACTTTCAGCGTGGCGATGCTGGTGCGGCGCGCTTCGAGATAGGACGATACCCCGCCGCCGATCCCGATCCCGGCGATCACCAGCGCGGCCAAGCCCACCAGCACCAGAAACTCGCCCATCCGGCCAACGAATCGTTCCGCCCCCGGCGCGGCCTTGTCGCGGGTGCGAATTTCGAATCCGGCCGATGGGAAGCGCGCTTTCAGCGCATCGCCCACTTGTTGCGGATTGGCGGCTGGGGGCAGCGCGATCCGGTATTTGCTGCGATACATCGCGCCCGGTGCGGTCAATCCGGCGCGGGCGGGCACATCGGCGGCCACGATCACCACCGGGCCAAGGGTGAAGCCTTCGCCCAGCCGGTCAGGTTCGGCCGCGATGATCCCGCCAACTTTCAGGGTTAGCGTGCCGATCGCAATCGTGCCGCCGGGGCGCACACCCAACCGCTGCGCTGCGCCTTCGGCCAGCCACGCCTCCCCCGGCAGCGGTGCGCCTGCGCTGCGGCCATCCTGCAAGGTCAGCCGCCCCACCAGCGGCCAGGCCGGATCAACCGCCTTCAGTTCGATCGGCGCGGCCAGATCGCCAGCGCGGGCCATCGCCTGCATCCGGGTGCCGCCCGAAACCCGGCCCAGTGCGGTCAGCGCGGCCAGTTCCGGCGGTGTGGCGGCGCGTTGCCAGACGGCCACTTCCAGATCGCCGCCCAGAATCGTGCGGCCACGGCTGGACAATTCCTGTTCGATCGCGCCGGTCAACGTGCCGATCGCGGCCAGCGCGCCTACGCCCAGAAACAGGCACACCAGCAACAGGCGCAGCCCCCGGAACCGCGCTGACAGATCGCGCCGGGCAATCCCCCACGCGGTGTTCCAGCCAAGCGCCATCCGCGTGCTCATGCGGTCAGGCGGTCGCTGGCGATGCGGCCATCGGCCAGCGTGATTATGCGTTGGCAGCGCTCGGCCAGCGCGGGATCGTGGGTGATGACGATCAGCGTTGCCCCGGTTTCGGCGCGGCGGGCAAACAGCAGGTCCATGATCGCTGCGCCGGTGGCGGCATCAAGGTTGCCGGTTGGCTCATCCGCAAAGACCAGCGCGGGACGCGGGGCCAAGGCCCGGGCAATCGCCACGCGCTGCTGTTCACCGCCCGAGAGCTGGGCCGGGTAATGGTCAAGCCGGTGCCCCAGCCCGACCGCCGCCAGTTCTGCCGCGGCGCGGGCGCGCGGATCAGGCAGGCCGGCCAGTTCCATCGGGGTCATCACATTTTCCAGCGCGGTCATCGTCGGCAGCAGGTGAAACGCCTGCAGAACCACCCCGATCCGTCCACGCCGCGCCGCGGCCAGCGCGTCTTCATCCATCCGGGCAAAGTCTGCCCCGGCGATGCTCAATTCACCCGCGCTGGCGCGTTCCAGTCCGGACAGGACCGCCATTAGCGAGCTTTTGCCCGAACCAGACGGGCCAAGCAGCGCCAGCGTTTGCCCGCGCGGCACCACCAGATCGATGCCGCGCAGGATTTCCACGGCGCTGGCGCCTTGGCCAAGCGTAAGGGTGAGGGCCGATGCCGCGATGGCGGGGGACGAAATGCTGGTCTGGGGGCTTGTCACGGCGCTGGGATGCCATAGCTAGAGGGAAAGGCCCAGCGGGAAAGCCCGTGGGGAGGAGATCGAGCGATGAAATGGAAATTCGCAGCGCTGGTTGCAACCCTGCTGTTGTCGGCCTGTGGCCGGGAGGATGCGGCACCGGCGGTGGCGGCAACCGACGCCGCCGCGCATCAAACGCCGTTACCGGGGCCGGTCATGGGGGATGAGCAGGTCATTCTGGCCATGGGGGATAGCCTGTTCGCCGGATATGGGCTGGAGCCGGGGCAAAGTTATCCCGCGCGGCTGGAAGCGGCCCTGCGCGCACGCGGGGTCAACGCGCGGATCGTTAATGCCGGGGTTTCGGGTGATACCACCGCCGATGGCCTGCAGCGGCTCGACTTTGCCTTGAACAGCCTGCCGCACCCGCCGGCGCTGGTGATTGTCAGCCTTGGTGGAAACGATATGCTGCGCGCGGTGCCGCCGGGCGAAACCCGCGCCAATCTTGATGCCCTGCTGGGCAAGCTGGATACGCGCGGGGTGCGGGCGGTGCTGCTGGGGATGAAGGCCGCGCCCAACCTTGGAGCGGATTATCAGGGCAAGTTTGATCCGATCTATGCCGATCTGGCGCGCCGGCATGGGGCCGGGCTGGTGCCGTTTTTTCTGGAGCCGGTCTATAATCAGCCGCAGTTGATTCAGGCGGACCATATTCACCCGACATTGGCCGGGATCGACTTGCTGGTGGCGTCGACCGTGGAAACAGTGGCTGCGGCGCTTCCGCCGGCAAAAGGGCGGGCTAACGCCGCTGCACCAGCCCCTCGCTGACCTGCCACACCGCGGCTTCGCCAAGGATTGCGTCGAACGGCGGCAGTTCGGTGCCGGTCAGCCAGATTTGCGCGCCGCCGGCCCGCAGCCGGTCAAACAAGGCCATGCGCCGCACCGGATCGAGATGCGCGGCTACTTCGTCAAGCAGCAGCAAGCCGGGCCGGGCGGCATCGAGCAACCCGGCGTGTGCCAGCGTGATCGCGATCAGCATGGCTTTTTGTTCGCCGGTCGAACATTCGGCCGCGGGCTGGTTCTTGCCCGCCATGGTTACGTTCAATTCATCGCGGTGCGGGCCGATCAGGGTGCGCCCGGCGGCACGATCACGCCCGCGCCCGGCGGCCAGATCCGCGGCCAACTCTGCGGGATCAAGCGGCCCGCCCGGTTGATAGCCCAGTTTCGGGCGGGCAAACGGCGCATCGGGCAGGGCGGCCAGCGCCGCGGATAGCCGATCGACCAGCCGCGCCCGGGCTTGCGCCACTGTGGCACCGGCTTCGGCAAACTGGGCTTCGAGGGCATCAAGCCAGCGCGGATCGGGCTGGGCTTCATCCGCCAGCAAACGGTTGCGTTCGCGCAGGGCGCCTTCGGCCCGCGCAGCGGTGCGGGCATGGCCCGGCTCAACCGCCAGCACCAGTCGATCAAGGTAGCGCCGCCGCGATCCGGCGCTTTCCGCAAACAGTCGGTCCATCGCCGGGGTTAACCAGCCAAGGCTTAACCATTCGCCCAGCCGCACCGCCGGGGCTTCGGCACCGTTGACTTGCACCACCCGGCGGCCGGGCTTTTCGCGGCGCACCCCGGTGCCGATGCGGACACTGTCGCCAAGGTCGGCCGCGCGCAATTCAGCACTGATCGCAAAGCCGCCGCTGCCGCCATGCGCGGGCATATCGACCAGCGCGGCCCGGCGCAGCCCGCGGCCGGGCGCGAACAGCGATAATGCTTCGAGCACGTTGGTCTTGCCCGCGCCATTTTCGCCAACCAGCAGGTTGAATTGCGCGGTGCCGTCCAGCCGCGTCGTGCGGTGGTTACGAAAATCGGTCAGGGAGATCCGGTCGAGCGCCATTCTGCTGGTGCGATAGAGCGCCTACCCCCGATCTGTCACGCGAAAGGCATGTGCTGAATATTGGGATTTTTCACCAACTGTTCAAAATCTGCTGCTGGCTCAAACGGCGAATGAAATCAACCAGCCTAGGAATTCAGCCATTTTCCCAATTTGGCACGGCCCCTGCATTTGTGTTGGCATTCGCAGAAATACTTGCGGCCCTTGATCGCCAAGCAACTTGTTTTCCAGAAGGAATTTTGACCATGAGCATCCATTCCCGCCTGACCGGCCGGCTTGCCGCCGCGGTTTCGGCCTTTACCCTGTCGCTGATCCTGATCGGCGCAACGGTCGCCAGCCCCGGGACCGCTTATGCCCAAACCACGTATCTAGGAGTGATCGCGTGAACTCGATCGGCAGCAACGGCGGTTTCCGCCTCGATAAAACCAACGGCAAATTCATGGGCGTCTGTGCCGGGATTGCCAAGTATTTCGGCTGGGACGTTACGCTCGTCCGGATCGCATGGGTGATCGGAACACTGATCGGCTTTGGTTCGCTGGTGCTGATCTATCTGGCGATCGGCCTGATCGCGGATTGATCTGCCCCGATGCTCCGCGGTTTAGGGCGTGCCTCACCGGGCCACCTAAACCGCGTCGGCTTTGGCAAACGGCGAAAAATCGGTGCCGTTATCGAATACGTCGACCCCTTCGTGCGTTTTGAACCAGCCAACAACGACATAAGTGACCGGGGTCAGCAGCACTTCCCACAACACTTTCAGGCCCCAGTTGGTAACCAGCACGGTCAAGACCTGCTGGGTTGACCAGACGCCCAGGAATGCCACCGGGTAAAAGATTGCGCTGTCGATCGCCTGACCGAACACGGTCGAGCCGATCGTGCGGGTCCACAGGTGCTTGCCGCCGGTCAGGATTTTCATCTTGGCCAGCACAAAGCTGTTGACGAATTCGCCGGCCCAGAACGCCAGCACCGAAGCGGCCACGATCCGCCAGGTCGATCCGAACACGCTTTCATAGGCGGCTTGCCCGTCCCATCCGGCAGCGGGCGGCATGGCCACCACCACCCAGCTCATGAACGCCATGAACAGCATCGCCGCGAAGCCCATCCACACGCATCGCCGCGCGTTGGCGTAACCGTACACTTCGGTCAGCACGTCGCCCAACACATAGGACAGCGGGAAGAACAGGATCCCGGCGCCGAACGTGTGGCCGCCCAAAGTGGCCAGCTTGGACGCGCCGATTAGGTTCGATAGCAGCAGGATCGCGACGAACGCTGCCATCATGTAATCGAAATAGCGGAAATGACGCCGTGCGCCGGCGGCACCATCGATGTGGGAAAGCGGTGTAGTCATGGCAACTACGCTACCGGCGTTTGCGCCCCACGAAAAGGGGGCTATGGAGCAACCGGCGCGCGCCCGTAGCTCAGCTGGATAGAGCACGAGACTTCTAATCTTGAGGCCGGTGGTTCGAACCCACCCGGGCGCGCCATATTTGGCTGGGCGTTATCCGCGTGCGGCGGTGTCCAGGCGTTCGCCATCGATCGGATAACCGGCATCGGCGGGGATCAGTAGCCAGGGTTCTTCACCGCGCATTTCCATGAACGGGGTGATCATCCGCGTGGGGAATTCCGCCACGTGGCGCAGGGCATCTGCAAACGTGCCGAATTGGGCCAACCGTTCCAGATTGCGGCGGGTCGGGAAGATGACTTTGATATCTCCGGCTTCGGCCAGTTCGAGCGCGCCGGCGGCACTGGCCCAGAACAAGTGGGTATTTTCGGTTGAATCGACCAGCAGTTCAACCGCGCCGGTGCCAAGGTCGGTCAGGAAGAAATGCGTATCGAACACCCGGATTTCGCGGTGTTTGGGCCGCCACCGCGAAAACGGCACAAGTGCGTCAAGGTTGAGGGTCCAGCCCATTTCTGCCAGCACCGGCCCCAGTTCGCCGCGTTCCAGCAGCAGCGCGCGGGCGCGGCGGGCGGATTCCAGATCGGGCTGCTGGTGCAGGCCCACGAGCAGCCCGGTTTCTTCGAGCGTTTCGCGCACCGCCGCGATTCGCGCGGCTAGTTCGTGCAAGTGTTCTTCATCGGTGGGGGCGAATTGTTCAGCCAGCACGCGGTCAGCATCGTCGACGCGCCCGCCGGGAAACACCGCCGCGCCGCCGGCAAAGCGCATTTCCTTGGAACGCTGCACCATCAGCAGTTGCGGCGCGCCGCCAGCAGGATCGTTGCGGAAGATTACCAGCGTTGCGGCCGGGATCGCGGGGGGGGCATCATCGTCGTGCGCGAAGATTTTTTTCAGGTCATCCATCGTTGGGCAACGTGCCTGTGGCGAGGACGGTTTGGCAAGCGCAAAACGCATTTTTGCGGCAGTTTGGGGCCGGTCGCAGGGGCAACACCTAAGGTGCCGAAAGGTTTTGCCAAGGTTTCGCTGGCATAACGCCAGCACCAAGACCTTTCCCCCCGAAGCAGTCTTGATCGAGGCGGGGCCGCACTAGTCTCTGCGGTCCCGCCTCGTGTACTTTTGGCTAGGCTGAATTCGGTGATCAGGCCGCGGGGGCGATCCCGGCTTCGGTGACCAGTTGTTGCAGTTCGCCAGCTTCGAACATTTCCATCATGATGTCGCTGCCGCCAACGAATTCGCCCTTGATGTACAGCTGGGGGATGGTCGGCCAGTCGGAATAGGCCTTGATGCCCTGGCGGATTTCCATGTCCTGCAGCACGTCCACCCCTTCATAGGGCACGCCAAGGTGATCGAGGATCGCCACGGCCCGGCTGGAAAACCCGCACTGCGGGAACAGCGGCGTGCCTTTCATGAACAGCACGACATCAGTGGACTGGACGATTTCGGCAATGCGGGCATTGGCGTCGGAAATGGGGGACATGGGAAGGCTCCTTACCGCGTTCAGTTGGGAACGGCGGTGGTCAATTGCAAGGCGTGCAGTTCGCCGCCCATTCGCCCACCCAGCGCGGCATAAACCAGCTTGTGCTGGGCAATGCGCGGCTTGCCGGCAAACTGGGCGGAAACGACGTGCGCAGCGTAATGATCGCCATCGCCGCGCAAGTCGGTAATCGTAACCTCGGCATCGGGCAGCGCGGCCTTGATCAGCGCCTCGATTTCCGCGGCGGGCATCGCCATCAGGCTTCGCCCATCAGCGCGCGCTTGGCTTCGATCGCCTTGTCGGCCATCGCCGCGCGAACATCGGCTTCGCTGACATCGACCCCGGCCGAAAC
>JBDKLL010000002.1:0-2674 GCA_039795595.1 Pseudomonadota bacterium | reverse complement strand
GGTCCGGTGCCACGCTTTCGATCGCAGTTCGCCGGCTGGCCGCGCCGTGCCGCAAAATCACCGCGGCGGCGCGAACCGGTTCTGCCCTCAGCACTCCGGGAATCTGGGCCAGCGCGTGGATACCCGCCAGATTGCGCGGTTCGGTGAATGTGACGGTCAGATCCTGGCGCTGGGCGCGGAAGAAAAAGGATTCGAGCATGGACCGACTGGAATCAAGAAACTGCAGGGTCGCAAACAACAGCGCCATCGATACCGCGATCCCGCCCGTTGTCACCGCCGAGCGCCCCGGCCAGCGGGCAATGTGGCGGATAATCATGGAACCAGTGGCCGACAGCCCCGCCACACGCCCAAGCCGTTCTGCAAACCCGCTGCGATAAATCGGGGGCGGCGCAGGAGCCATAGCCACAGCTGGCTCCAGCCGGGCAACCGAGCGGGCGCCGCCAAGTGCGCCAAGCGCCGCTGAACCAAAGACCAACCCCGCTGCGCCGAGCATAACCCAAGGATCGATCTGATATTCAAGGAAGGGGAAGCGGTAATACTGCGCGTAGAGCGCGGTCATCGATCGCCCCATCACAACCCCGGCCGCAACGCCAATGCCGGTTGCGACCAGAGCAATTGCCAGCGCGAATTTCAGGTAGTGTGCGCCAATCGTCCAACCCGGATACCCGAAGGCCTTGAGCAGCCCAACCTGCGTCCGCTCGGTCCGGATCATCCGGCCCAGCACGACATACACAAGTAAAGTGGCAACCAGCAGGAACACCGGCGGAATGACCCGCGTCATAGCCTTAAGCTGGGTCAGTTCATTATCGAGGAACGCATGGGAAAGGTGATCCTTGCGGCCATAGGCCCCCATGCCCCCATAAGGGGCCAACAGTGCATCAAGCTGGCGAATAACGTCTGCCTCGCGCGCACCGCGCACCAAAGTCAGCGACAGGCTGTTGATCGCACCGGCACGGCCGGTCACCGCCTCAAGCGCCTGCTGCCCCATCCACAGCACGCCAAAGCGGCGATCATCGGGAATGATCTCCCCCGGCGCGAGCGCATAGATGAAATTGGGCGCAAGGCCGATCCCGACCACCAGCAGACGCTGCCGCCGGCCATAGATTTCTGCCGTGAGCGGGCTGCCCAACGTCAAGCCATTAGCCTTGGCAAACGCTTCGTCGACCACGACATCAGCCGCTTCACCGGGCCGCGGCATCTGCCCTGATCGCAACACCACCAGATTAAGCTGGCCTCGGCCGTGTTCGTCGACCGAGTTGATCAAGGCCCGCACGGGTGCCGCCCGGTCTGGAAAATCAAGCGTGGCATACTGCTTGATGGCACCTTGAGCCGTCGCCACGCCCTGAATCGCCGCGGCTCGCGCAACCACGCTGCGTGGTGCGCGGGTCATGTCGGCGAAAACCTCGGCATAGTGGTTGCGGGCATAGTAGGCATCCCGCGTTACGGTGAGCGAGTGGTGGACGCCCTGAGACAGCACGAAAGTCGCCGCAGCGGCCGCCAGCACCAGCGCAATCGCAAAGGCCTGACCACGCATCCGCCAAATGCCGCGAACCAATTTAAGGTCGAGCGTTTTCACCAGACCATGCCCGCCGGATCGACCCGGGCGTGATTGCATTCGATCCGAGAGATCTCGCCATCGAGGAAATGCACCACCCGATGCGCCATGGCGGCGATTCCGGCATTGTGGGTGATGATGACCAGCGTAGTGCCAAGATCACGATTGGCGCAGGCCAAGGCCTGCAACACCAGCACCCCGGTCTTGCTGTCCAGCGCTCCGGTGGGTTCATCGCACAGCAGCACCGAAGGGCGTTTTGCGATTGCCCGGGCCACTGCCACGCGCTGCTGCTCCCCGCCGGAAAGCTGCGCCGGATAATGGCTGCGGCGGTCCGCCAGTCCCACCAGCTCCAGTGCCTCGGCCGAGGTCATCGGATTATCGGCAATATCGGTAACCAGCCGGACATTTTCTTCGGCGGTCAGGCTTGGGATCAGGTTATAAAATTGAAAGATGAAGCCAACGTGCGCCCGCCGGAACCGGGTTAGCCCAGCCTCATCCTCGGCGGTCAGGTCATGATCGAGGTAGCGCAAGTTACCCGAACTTGCCCGGTCCAACCCGCCAAGGATGTTAAGCAAAGTTGACTTGCCGCTGCCCGATGGCCCGAGCAGCACTAACACTTCGCCTTGCGAAATTTCGAGATCTACCGCGCGCAGGGCATGCACCACCGTCTCGCCGCTGCGATAAACCTTGGTCAGGGCCTTGGCTGAAAAAGCCGGCTCTGATCCAGGATAGTGTGACGCAGAACCATCCATCGTCCGACCCTGCTGCTGAGTCCCTGATGCAGGACTAGAACGAGCTACCGGAAATGCAAACCGCGTTAACGGCTGGCGAGGCCCGATTTTCCGGCAGGCAGTTGGCCACTGCGCTTGCAAGCAGAAATCCTGCTGCAGCGGCTGTTCGCGGTTTTGTTCGCTAATGGCGCACCCAAGAGGATTCGAACCTCTGGCCTTTGCCTTCGGAGGGCAACGCTCTATCCAGCTGAGCTATGGGTGCGTGGCTGCGGCGGTTAGCAGCGTGTGGCCCTGCGCGCCAGTGCCTTTTACACGAAACCGTGCGGTTAGTGATTTGGCAAGCACGATCGCGCTATGCCCGATTCGATGAATATGCACTCGCCCTTCC
>JBDKLL010000001.1:0-22344 GCA_039795595.1 Pseudomonadota bacterium | reverse complement strand
GTGCACTGCCGGATCAAGGTGGTGAGCCCTGCTGGGTTCGAACCAGCGACCTACTGATTAAAAGTCAGTTGCTCTACCGACTGAGCTAAGGGCCCGACCACGCCGCGTGCCCTAGGCGGGGCGTGCGGCGGGGTCAAGCGGCAGGGTGATCCCTTTTCTTCAACGGGCGCGTTCGCCGGGGGCGGGGGAATGGCCGTGCGGCGGGAAAGCGCGCCCCCGGGCGAGCGGGAAATATTTATGATGCCACTGCCCGGTCACTTCATAAATCGCCGTGCCAACCGAACCGTCCTTGGTGCGCACCGCCATTTCGCACAGCCCACCACCGATCGGCGGATTGTCATCCCCCGGTTGATACGGCAGCGCGGGATCGGAATAGCGCTGCGCCCAGCGCCCGCTGGCTTCCACTTCGATCACCCGCCCGCCTTCAAGCGTGAAGGCAACGTGCCCGGCAAGGCCGGCGACATGATCGCCGGTCAGTTCGTAACTGGTCGGCTGACCGGCAGCATCAGTCCAGGTCAGATCGTGCGCAAAGCGGGTCACCGGGATCGGGCGCTGCCATTGGCCGGGGCGAAGCAGCCATCCGACGCCACTTGCGCGCCGTTGGAATATTCCCAGTGCCACACGGCCAGCATTCCTTCGGGCAACTGGATCGCCAGCCAGATCCAGCACGGACAGCGATTGTGGGTGCGCACGCCCCAACTGTGATCGCGTTGGCCGATCCAATCGGTCACTTCGTATGTCGTGCCATTGTGGCGATACCAGCCATCATAGCGGCCCGATTGGAACATGTGCGATTGGTCCCAAACCAGATCGTGCCCGGCCTTCATCGTGCCCCGGCGCAGGCAATATGGCTGGGTGCGCGCGGTAAAGGTCAGATCCATCGCCACCGCGGCTTCGGGTACGTCATCCACCCGCAAGCGGATGCGCTTCAAGGGTTCTTCAACGTCGATCGTCACCGGGCCAACCTTGAACAAGTCCTGATCTCCGTTCACCGGGCGTTCGTGGTGCGCAATCGTCGGCATGGCTCCCACCCGTCCGAGCTGGAGCGAGTCCATCAAGCGCCGTGCCGGGAAATGCGCCAGCGTCAGGATCACCACATCCCCCGGGCGATCCTTGGGGTGCATATGGTGGAACAGGCTTTCGCGCCAATCATGGTGGAACTGCACCGTGTTGGGGAATGGTTCCGGAATCTGGTGCGCAAAACGTTCATCAAGCGCGGTAAATTCAGGCATTTCCCTCTCCTATCAGTGCTATTTGCCGGGGCGTTTTCGGCTGAGCCGCCCAGCCAGTTGGCGCAACGTAAGCCCGCTGAGCGGATCGCGCCAGTGCGGCGCGATGGCCACCGCCGGGCCAAGCACGAACTCCCGCGTGCGAAAGGCGATGTGCGGCACGGTCAACCCGGGCGAACTCCATGCCCTGCCGCCCCACAGCACGATATCAAGATCAAGCACCCGCGCGGCCCAGCGCTGCCCCCCGCGGGTCCGGCCGAATGCGCGTTCAACCTGCTTTAACACATCAAGCAGTTCATCCGGGGCCAGCGCGGTTTCGATCACCGCGGCGCTGTTGGCATAGCGGCGCAGCGATGGCCCGATCGGTGCGCTGGCGATCACCGGCGCGGCTTGCGCCACCCGGATCCCATGCCCGGCCAGCGCCGTCAGCGCGGCGGCCAGCACTTTGCGCGGATCGCCAAAGCGCTGGTGCCGCCGGTTTGAACCAAGGGCGATCAGATACTGCACGCCCCGCCCCTGCGCCTCAAACGTCCTGCGCGATCCGGGTGTACAGTTGTGGTCGGCGATCGCGGAAAAAGCCCATTCCGGCCCGGTGCGTAGCCGCGCGGCCCAGATCCAGTGCATGGATCAACACGCCGGTTTCGGCCGCGCCAAACGCTTCCACCAGATCGCCCCATTCATCGGCGATAAAACTGTGGCCGTAAAACCGCTGGCCATCCTCGCTGCCGATGCGGTTGGCGGCGATCACCGGCATGCAATTGGACACCGCATGGCCTTGCATCGCGCGGCGCCACATCCGGCTGGTATCCAGATCGGCATCATAAGGTTCGGATCCGATCGCGGTGGGGTACAGCAGCGCCTCGGCCCCCAGCAGCGCCATCACCCGCGCGCATTCGGGATACCACTGGTCCCAGCAGATGCCCACGCCCAGCTTGTACCCGAACGCGTCCCACACCTTGAAACCATCGTTGCCGGGGCGGAAATAATACTTTTCCTCATAGCCCGGGCCATCGGGGATATGGCTTTTGCGATACGTCCCCTGAATCCCGCCATCAGGATCGATCCACGCCAGCGTGTTGTAATAATGCTGACCGTCGCGTTCAAAGAAGCTGGTCGGGATCGCCACTTTCAGCGCTTTCGCCAGCGCCTGCATCGCGATCACCGAAGGGTGCTGCGCCGTAGGCCGGGCCAGCGCGAACAGCGCCTCGTCCTCAACTTTGCAGAAATAGGGACCAGAAAACAGTTCGGGCGGCAGGATCACTTGCGCCCCGGCCCGCGCGGCCTGTTCGACCAGCGCGGTCACGGCGGCGATGTTTTCGCCCTCGTCCAACGAGCCAAGCGGGAGTTGCAGGGCGGCAAAGGTAAGCGTGCTCATCCCCTGCCACTATCAGGGGCGCTTGCGGAACAAAAGCGTCATCCGATCGGATTCGCCGATCGCCGCCAGCCGGGCCTTCGCCCCCTCGTCCTGCACCCCGCGCAAAGTCGGCGGCAGGGTCCACACCCCGGCGGGATGGTTCGCCGGATCGCGGGGATTGGCATTGGCTTCGCTGCGGCCGACAAACGTAAAGCCATAGAGCTCCATAAACCGGATCACATCGGCTTCGCGCAAGTATCCTTTTGATCCATCCGTGTAGGCATACGGCGCATCGGCATGAGCGCGATGCTGTTCGATCCCGATCATCCCGCCCGGTTTCAAGAGATCGCGCAGCGCCTTGATTTCGCGATCCGCAATATTCCAGCGCAGCAGGTTGTGCATCATCCGCATGATCAGGATGCGATCGAACGTCCCGGCTTCACCAGCCGGCACCGCATCCAGCGCATAGGCGCTGAACCGGTCTGCCGGCAGGCCGCTCCACTTGGCAACGTCGGCCGGATAACGCGCCGCATCGGCCCGGATGCCCTGCTGCGCCTTGTCGGAATACGCGCCCGATGTAGGATCAAAAAACAGGCCAACCAAATGCCCTTGCCCGCCAAGGTAAAGCCCCAGCAGACGCGAATACCAGCCGCCGCCCGGCGCGTATTCGCCCACCTTCATCGTCGGTTCCACCTGAAAGAACGCCAACGTCTGATCTGGCCGGCGATAGGCGTCGCGGGCGCGGTCGGGATCGCGCAGCGGGCTGGCGATTGCCGCCGCCAAGGCCGGGTTGGCCGCCACCATCGGCAGCGCTGGTTCAGCGCAGGCGGGGCGCGAAGTACCAGCGAGTGCAAAAACCGCCGCGCACGCAGCAAGGATCACGGGCAGGCGCATCACAGTTCTCCGCAAGTTTCAAAACCAGCACCCACGATGCGCGCCCCCGGCCCCGATGACAAGCGCCGCGCTTGTCCCTATCTGTCGCAGCACAGGTTTGCCGCAAAGGCAGTCAAAAGGAACGATGACGATGGCCGAAGCCATTTTTGCCGGTGGGTGCTTTTGGTGCACCGAAGCCGTGTTTCGCGGCCTTGCCGGGGTTGATGCTGTGCAAAGCGGCTATATCGGCGGGCACGTAGCCAACCCCACCTACAAGCAGGTTTGCACCGGCGATACCGGCCACGCCGAAGCGATCCGCATCGGCTTTGACCCGGCGGTAATCTCCTACGCCGATCTGCTCGACGTGCATTTTGCCACCCACGATCCGACCCAGCTGAACCGGCAGGGCAACGATATCGGCACGCAATACCGTTCGGCGCTGTTCCCGTTGAACCCGGATCAGCAGACCGAAGCCGAAGCCGCGATCGCCCGTGCGCAGGCCGAGCGCAGCGCACCGATCGTCACCACGATCGAAGGCCCGGCCCAATGGTACCCAGCCGAAGATTACCATCAGGAATATTGGCAGGGCGAAGGCCAGCGCAATCCTTATTGTCTGGCCGTGATCCCACCCAAACTGGCCAAATTGCGCAAGGGCTTTGCCGAAAAGATCAAGTGAACTTGAGGTAATCCAAATCCCCGTCAGCCTGCGGCCCGAAACCGGGCGATGAAGAACCCGTCCAATCCGCCGGCGGGTGCCAGCATCCCGGGATCGGTCCGCAGCCAGCCCGCGGCGGCTGGCGCAAGGCCGGCGGGCAGTTCATCGGCGCGGATCGGGTCGGTAGGCAGCGCCACGCGCGCCGCCTGCTCTTCACCCTCGGCGCGTTCGAGCGAGCAGACCGCATAGACCAACTGGCCGCCCGGTTTGACCCACGCCGCCGCCCGCGCCAGCAGCGCGGTTTGCAGCTCGGCCATTTCGGCGATCTGCCGCGGCCCCACCCGGTGCAGCACATCGGGATGGCGGCGGCAGGTACCCGTGGCCGTGCACGGCGCATCAAGCAGCACCGCATCGAACGGCGCGTCCGGTTCCCAGTTCAGCGCATCAGCCACCACCACAGTGGCATCAAGGCCGGTGCGCGCCAGATTTTCGCGCAGCCGCTCCAACCGCTTGGCGCTCGCATCAAGTGCGGTGACGTGCCATCCCGCCGCGGCCAGTTGCAAAGTCTTGCCACCCGGTGCCGCACACAGATCAAGCACGCGCCGCCCAGCGCCTGCATCGGCACTGGCACTGGCACCCAGCAAGCGTGCGGGCAGGCTGGCGGCCAGATCCTGCACCCACCACGCCCCGGCATCGAACCCATCGAGATTTTCCACAGCCGTGCCACGGGGCAGCCGGATATGGCCGGGGGCCAGCGATGTGCCATTCAACCGTTCAGCCCAGAACGCGGTTTGCGCCGGATCGCGCAAGCTCAAGTCAAGCGGCGGCAGCGCGCCCAGCCCGGCCGCAATCGCCGCAGCGCCATCCCCCCAACGCGCCGCCACCGGATCGGGCAATGTAGGGGCAGCCGGCAACCGCGCACCGCGTTTGACCAGCGTTGAAAACACCCCGTGCGCCAAGCGGCGCGGGCCGCCGGCCAGCAGCGGCAGCCCGGTGGCGATTACCGCGTGCGGCGGGGTTTCCAGCCGCAACCACCCGGCCAGCATCAGCCGCAGCGCAGCGCGCGGCTTGGCATCTTCGGGCAAGGGCTGACGCGTGGCGCTATCAATCAGCGCGTCAAGATCGGGCAACCACCGCAGCACTTCCCCCGCCAACGCGCGGGCAAGCGCCTTGTCCGCTCCGCCGCGCACGCCCTGCAACGCGCCATGCGCCGCCTGATCCAGCGTTTCGCCCCGGCGCAGCACCGCATCGAGCAATTTGAGCGCGCCCTTGCGCGCGGGAAAACCGGGAATGTCCATCACCGCCCCCTATAGGCAATTGCCATTCAGGGCCAGCCAGCGCAAAAGCGGCCCATGACCCAGCGCGCCACCAAACGCCCCAAACCGTTCGCCAAACCCGAACACTGGACCAACGATCCAGCGCCCCAGCCCGCGCCAGCCAGTGCCAGCCCGGCCAGCGCAGATCCTGATGGCCTGTCCCCCACCCGCTATGGCGATTGGGTGAAAAACGGCATCGCGGTCGACTTCTGAAACCCGGTTTTACAGAACCGCGGCAAACGCAGTTTCCAGCCGCTTGAGGCTGGCCGGAACGTCGAGCAGCTTGTCCAATCCGAACAGGCCGATGCGGAAGCTTTTATAATCCGCGCCTTCGTCGATCATCAACGGCACCCCGGCCGCGATCTGATAGCCCAGCGCGGCAAACTTCTTGCCATTCTGCACCTCCGGATCAGCGGTATAGGATACCACCACGCCGGGGGCGGCGAACCCATCCGCGGCCACCGATTGAACGCCCTTGGCGGCCAACATCGCGCGCACTGCGTTGCCCTGTTCCCACTGCGCGGCACGCAAGGTTTCGAACCCGGCAGCCTTGGTTGCCAGCATCGTATCGCGGAACACCCGCAGGGCATCGGTGGGCATCGTCGCGTGATAGGCATGGCCGCCGTTCAGATAGGCCTCCATAATCGTCACCCACTTGCCCAGATCAGCGGCAAAGCTGGTTGATTTGGCCGCGCGGCAGGCTTCCAGCGCGGCCGCGTTCAGCATCACCAGCCCGGCGCAGGGCGAAGCCGACCAGCCCTTTTGCGGGGCCGAAATCAGCACGTCCACGCCCAGCGCCCGCATATCCACCCAGATGCAGCCCGATGCCACGCAATCGAGCACGAACAACGCACCCACTTCATGCGCGGCGGCAGCCACGGCGGCGATGTAATCATCGGGCAGGATGATCCCGCTGGCGGTTTCAACGTGCGGCGCGAACACCACTTCGGGGCGTTCGCTGCGGATCGCAGCCACGGCTTCAGCCACCGGGATCGGCGCGAACGGCGCGGTCGGCCCGTCTCCCACCCGGCGCGCCTTGAGCACGGTTTCGCTGGCGGGGATGGCCCCGGCTTCAAAGATCTGGGTCCAGCGATACGAGAAGAACCCGTTGCGGATCACCATCACCCGCTTGCCAGTGGCGAACTGGCGCGCCACGCTTTCCATGGCGTAAGATCCGCCGCCGGGCACCACCGCCACGCGTTCGGCCTGATACACATCGGCCAGGGTGGCATGGATATCGCGCATCACCTGCTGAAAGGTGGCGCTCATGTGGTTGAGCGAACGGTCGGTGAACACCACCGAAAATTCAAGCAGGCCATCAGGATCGATATCGGGAAGCAAGCCGGGCATTTCGTTCTCCTGGAAGTGGGTTAAAGCCAACCGGACAGCTCGCGGCGCACCAGCGCTTCAAGCATGGCCATCCCGGCAGGTGAGGTGTTGAGGCAATCGAGCGCGGCATAATCCGTCCCGCCCGCTTCGACAAACTGTTCGCGCCCGCGGATCGCCAGTTCTTCACGCGTTTCAAGGCAATCGGCGGAAAATCCCGGTGCGGCGATCGCCAAACGGCGCGTGCCAGCGCGGGCTTCGGCAGCCAGCACCGCATCGGTTGCCGGTTCAAGCCATTTGGCCCGGCCAAACCGCGACTGGAAGCTGACTTCGATCCGCAAGTCGGGATAGGCCGGGGCCAAGGCTTCGGCCAGCAGCCGGGCAGTCTTGCGGCACTGGCAGTGATAGGGATCGCCCAGCTGCAGGGTGCGTTCGGGCATCCCGTGAAACGACAGCAGCAGCACTTCCGGCCGGAACGCCAGCGCCGCCAGTTGCCGCGCCAGATCGGCCTGCAACGCGGCGATATGCAGCGGATCATCGTAATACGGCGGCAGGGTGCGCAGCGCCGGTTGCCAGCGCATCCCAGCCAGCTGCGCGCCCAGTGCATCGATCACCGTGGCATTCGTTGCGCCCGAATATTGCGGATACAGCGGGCAGATCAGGATCCGTTCGCACCCGGCATCCTTGAGCGCCTGCACTTCGCCGCCCAGCGCCGGATTGCCATACCGCATCCCCCACCGGACGATAGCCCCATCACCCAGCAGGGCCTGCAAGCCTTCAGCCTGTGCCTTGGTGATCGCGGCCAGCGGCGAACCATCGTCGGTCCACACTTGCGCGTAGGCGTGGGCGCTTTTCTTGGGCCGCGTGTTGAGGATGATCCCGTTAAGGATCGGCCACCACACCAACCGGGGAATTTCAACCACGCGGGGGTCTGACAGGAATTCCTTCAGGTAACGCCGCACCGCCGCCGGGGTCGGCGCATCGGGGGTGCCAAGGTTGACCAGCAACACGCCAATCCGCGGCGCGGCGATGGCGGGATGCCCGGCTGGCTGCGTCATGCCAGCGCTCCCGATACCGCGCCGTGATCCAGCCATGCGGCAACTTTTTCGGCCAGTGCGGCAAACGCATCTGCGTGCGGACCATTCCCGGCCGCCGGCGGGGTGCCGGCGTCGCTTTGCTGGCGGATCGCCAGATCCAGCGGGATACGCCCCAGAAACGCATGGCCCAGTTCGCCTGCCGCGGCTTCGGTGCCGCCCTGCCCGAACGGATCCGACACTTCGCCGCAGTGCGGGCAGGCATAACCCGCCATGTTTTCCACCATGCCAATCACCGGCACTTGCCCCACTTCGAACAACTGCATCGCCCGCTTGGCATCGATCAGCGCCAGATCTTGCGGGGTGGAAACGATCACCGCGCCGGCCGGCTTGTAACGTTGCAGCATGGTCAACTGCACATCGCCCGTGCCCGGCGGCAGATCGACGATCAAAGTATCGACCGCGCCCCAATCAGCGTCGATCAACTGGCCCAGCGCATTGCCCGCCATCGGCCCCCGCCACGCGATCGCCTTGCCGGGTTCGATCAGGTGGCCCATCGACAACACCGGCACGCCCCATTCGCTGGGAACCGGCACCAGTTTCTCATCGCGGGCCTTGGGCTTGATCCCGGCGTTGCCCAGCAAGTGCGGCTGCGACGGGCCATAGATATCAGCATCGACCAGCCCGACCTTGCGTCCCAGCCGCGCCAGCGCGACCGCAAGGTTGGCCGAAACGGTGGACTTGCCCACCCCGCCCTTGCCCGAACCGACCACGATCAGGCGGCGCTGCGGTTTATCCGCCATCATCGCCACGCGCACTTCGCTGACCTGCCCGGCCAGTGCTGCGGTTGCAGTGGTTTCCAGTTCGGCGCGTTCGCTGCCATCAAGCCCGGCCGCATCCAGCACCAGCACCGCCACGCCGGCGGCAGTTACGTTCAGCGATTGCAAACGATCTTGTGCTACCTGCGGCAACAATAACTTCAGGGCAGCACTATCTGGGGTGGCGGACAAGGATTCGCTCCGGCTTGACTGACAGGTGTGGTTGCGTCCGCCCCCTAGCAAGGAAAAAGCGGTAAGCAGACTATTTTTGTCAGAATTGCCTCGTATAGTGCAACCGATGCGAAAGACCGGCACTTGCTTGGCCATGAGGACAGCGCAATGAACAAGGACCACGGCCCGTGGGACAGTGCCGATAGCGCGCCCGCGGCAGAGGATGCTGGCCGGGCGCCCGCCAACCCATGGCTGGTGAGCCAATCCGATCCCGCGATGCGCCGCCCGATCGCAGCCCGCAGCGGCACGCCGCGGATTCGCGGCGGGATCATGCGGCGCTTGCAAGTGCGCTGGCCATGGCTGGCCGCAGCGGGAATTGTCGCCACGCTGCTGACCGCATCGGTTCGGGTGATCGGCGAAGGCCAGCAAGGCTTGGTCTATACGTTCGGCCATCATAACCGCACGCTATCCGCGGGCATTGGGCTGGCGCTGCCGTGGCCGCTGGCCAGCGTACAGGCTTACCCGGTCGGCACCCCGCAAACACTGGCACTGCCGGCGGCTGAAACCGAACAACTGCTGCCCACCCGCGATGGACAATTGATCAACGCAAGCGCGGAAATGCGCTGGACGATTACCGATCCTGCTGCATTTGCCGCCGCGGTGATCCCCGCCGAAACCGCGCTGCGCGATCTGGCCGATGCCGAACTGCGTGCCGCCATTGCCGAAACACCCTTCGACGCGGCATGGGATGGCACCGGCCGGGCGGCCATCGCCAATCGCATGGCGGTACGCCTGCAGGCAGCGCTGAACGCCCGCCGCGCCGGGGTGCGGATCGATCGCATCGCGATCACCCGGGCCGATCCGCCGGGCGTGCTGGCAGAATCCTTTGCCCGGCTGGCCAAGGCCCGGGCCGAAGCCCGCGATCATCGCACGAAGGCCGAAGAATGGAGCGCCCGCACCCTCAACAATGCCCGGGCCGAGGCCCAGGATTTTGAGCGGATCTACCTGCAATATCGCGCTGCCCCGGAAATAACCCGGCGGCGGATGTATTACGAAACGATGGAGCGCGTGATTGCCAACAACGATCGCGTAATCATCGGCGGCAGCGCGGGTGCGCAAGTGGTCCTGCCCGATACCAAGGCGTCGCCCTCCGCCCCGGCACAGCCGAAGGCCCCATGATGCGCGCCAGCCTTGCCAAACGAACCTTGCTGCTGGTGTGCGCCGGCATTGGCCTGCTGGCGATTTCAGCCGTATCGGTGATCGGTGATCGCGAACAGGCTGTGATCATGCGGCTGGGCCAGCCTGATCGCGTGGTAAACGGCTTTGCCGCAAACCGCCCCGGCATCGGCGGAGTGATCGCGCACCTGCCGTTTGCCGAACGCGTGGTACGGCTGGATCGCACGCTGGTTTCGTTCAAGGCTGAAAACATCACAGTGCGCAGCGCCGATCAGCAACGCCGCAACCTTGCGTTGCTGGGCACCTATCGGATCACCGATCCGGTCCGGCTGGTCCGCACGCTGGGCGGCGAAGCGCAGTTGAACCGCGAATTGGCGAATATCCTGCCGGCACTGGCGCAAGCCGAATTCGGCCGCGTGGATGCCGACCAACTGGCCCTGCCCGGCGGCGGCGGTGCATGGCACCGGCTGGCGGCGCAACTGGATGCGCGGGCGCGGACGTTGGGGGTGCAAGTCAGCGATGTCCGCGCCCTTCAGGTTGCCCTGACCGAAGCCGACCGGCAGACCACGTTCGCACGGATGCAGGAAGAACGCGAAGCCGCAGCACTTTCAGCCGCTGACGAAGGCATGCAACAAGCGTTGCAAATCCGCTCTGCCGCGGAAGTCGAAGCCGCGCGGATCATCGGTGCCAGCGCCGGGCGCGATCCAGAATTCTACGATTTCTACCGCGCGATGAGCAGTTACGAAACAATGTTCGCTGATCCCGGCAAACGTGATCGCGCCACCCTTATCCTTTCGCCCGACAATGCCTATCTTCGGCAAATGAACAATCGCGGCGGCGGCCGATGAATCATTCAAACCCGGTTCATCTGCCGCGGTGTGAATCTGGCCCACTCAGGCAGAAGCACACCGTCGCCGAACGCCATATGTAACAAGAGGATCTTGAAACCCGTGCGATACGCTTATGGAGTCACTTCGGCCCTGCTGCTTGGCGGGGCAGCCGTATCCCTGATCACCGGCATCCCCGCCGGTGCGCAGGTTGCCCAAAACGATGCGCAGCAGATTCAGGGCATTGTCCCCCGCGCCGGAGCACCGGCCAGCTTTGCCGACCTGACCCAGCAATTACAGCCCGCGGTGGTCAACATCGCGGTGCGTCAGAAGGTCAAGGTCAAGGTCAAAGCCCAGAACCCGCTGGCCGGAACCCCGTTCAGCGGGTTGTTGCCGCGCGCCCCGGATGCGCAGACCCGGCAGGCCGAAGCGGTTGGTTCAGGCTTCGTGATTTCGCCCGATGGCTATATCGTCACCAACAACCACGTGATCAGCCTCGACGCCGAAAACGCGGCCGATGAAGTGACCGTAAAATTCGCCACCGGCAGCGAATATGTTGCGCGGATCGTGGGGCGCGATCCGGAATCGGATATCGCGCTGCTCAAAATCGACGCCAAGACCGCGCTGCCATTCGTAAAGTTCGGGGAATCGTCCAAGGCCCGCGCCGGGGACTGGGTCATTGCCATCGGCAACCCGTTCGGGCTGGGCGGCACGGTTACTTCGGGGATCATTTCGTCGGTCTATCGCAACACCGGGACCGGGGCCTACGATCACTACATCCAGTCGGATGCCTCGATCAATTCGGGCAATTCCGGTGGGCCGATGTTTGATATGCAAGGCAACGTCATCGGCATCAACAATTGGATCGTTGCGCCATCGGGCGGCAATATCGGGATCGGCTTTGCCATCCCGTCGGATATCGCCCGCCCGATTGTTGACAAACTGATGAAGGGTAAGCCGATCGAACGCGGCTACCTCGGCATTTCGATCCAGCCAGTAACGGATGAAATCGCGGATTCGCTGGGCCTTGCCCACGATCGCGGCGAACTGGTTCGCACCGTTCAGCCGGGCCTCCCGGCAGCGCAAGCTGGCTTGCGCGAAGGCGATATCGTGATCAAGGTCAACACGATCGACGTAACCCCCGATCGCACGCTGTCATCGATCGTTGCCGAAACCGCACCGGGCACGCGCATCCCGATCGACGTCCTGCGGCAGGGCAAACAGCAGACCTTCTATGCCGTGGTTGCCAAGCGCCCCGGCCAGCAGGAACTGGCCCGCTCACTCGATCCGCAGAACACCGATGGTGATCCGTTCGATGGGCCCAAGCAGCCCGGCAGCCTGGCCACCAGCACGCTGGGCCTGCAAGTGCTAACGATGAAGCCCGAATATGCCAATCGGCTTGGCGTGGCGCAGAACACCGCAGGGGTCGTGGTGCTTGATGTCGATGCGGCATCCGATGCGGCCAACCGCGGAATGCAGCGCGGCGATATCATTCAGGCGGTCAACTTCGTGCAAGTCGGCAATGTTCAAGGGTTCGAAGCCGCACTGAAAGCGGCCAAGACTGCGGGTCGCCCCACGGTAACGCTGCAAGTGTCGCGCCCGGGCCAGCCGGGATCGACTTATCTTGCGCTGCGCATGCAGTAACCCTTAGCGGACCCATTCCGTTTAGCCGACGGCCCGCGCTCCAACCGGAACGCGGGCCGTTTGCAATTATGGGCCTAGTTCAAATCAAGGTCGATTCGGTCAGGGAGCCGTGCGTTTTACCGGATCGGCGCGCTTCACCGGATCTGGGCGCTTGGCCGGATCGGTCCGCTTGGCGGGATCAACCGGCGTACGCGGCCGGGCCGCAGCATCGCTGCCACGGCGGCCAGTGGCCTGATCGAGAAAGTCATCGTTTACCGCCGGGGCCGGGGTGGCAGGCGGATTGGCCGGGGCCGCGCCCTTGTCCTGCCGCGCCGGATCGATCAGGTTGCCCTGCTCATCCACATAGAAGTAATCTTCAGGGTTGCTGCCCAGCGCCGCTTCGTCATCGGGTTCAAGCTGCCACGCGGGAACGGTAACGCCAGTTTCAAACGGTTCGACCGGGCGGTTGGCCACGGCCACCCGCATGTACCACGAAAACGCCCGCGCCGGGGCGCTGCCGCCGTGCAGGCCGCCCACCGGCTTGTCATCATCGCGGCCCATCCATACGCCAGTGGTGATCCCGCTTGAAAAGCCCAGGAACCAACCATCCTTGTTCGAACTGGTCGTGCCGGTCTTGCCGGCCACCGGGCGGCCGATCTGCGCGGCGCGGCCGGTACCGATGCTGACCGCGCTTTGCAGCAGATCGGTAATCCCCGCGGCCACGTAAGCTGGGACCAGCACTGCGCCCGGTTTTTGCTGGCGCTGGTACAGCACGCGGCCATCGGCCGTCGCGATCTTGGTGATCCCATACGGTTCGATCGCCTGCCCTTTGGCCGAAACCGATCCGAATGCGCGGGTCATGTCGATCAGGCGAACTTCGTTGGATCCCAGCACCATCGATGGCACCGTGGAAATTGGCGTGGTGATGCCAAACCGCCGCGCCATCCCGGCCACCGCGGCAAAGCCCACTTCGTTGCCAAGCGATGCGGCCACGGTATTTTTCGAATAAGCGAACGCCGTGCGCACATCGATTTCGCCAGCGAAATCGCCGTTCGAATTGCGCGGGGTCCAGCCATCGATCGTCACGGGTTCGTCCACTACCCGGTCGTTCGGGGTATAGCCGGCTTCAAGCGCGGCAAGGTAAACGAACAGCTTCCACGCCGAACCCGGCTGGCGCACGGCATTGGTGGCGCGGTTGTAGTTCGAGGTAACATAATCGGTGCCCCCGATCATCGCCAGCACCGCACCATCGCGGTCCATGCTGACCAGTGCGCCTTGCGCCCCGCTGGGCACGTTCTGCTGGATCGCTTCGGTCGCGGCGCGTTGCATCGCCGGGTCCAGCGTGGTCCACACTTCGATCGGTTCGGTGGTTTCACCCAGCAGCAGGTCGAGCTGCGGCAACGCCCAATCGGTGAAATAGCGTACCGAATTCTGGCCGGCTTCCGATGCGAACTTGACCTTGCCGAAATCGACTTGCGCGGCTTCGCTGGGGGTTACGGCGCCATTGGTTTCCATCAGCCCCAGCACAACTTTGGCGCGGCCCACGGCGGCTTCGGCATCGGCAGTCGGCGAATAGTGCGACGGAGCCTTGACCAGCCCGGCGATGATCGCGGCTTCGGGTAAGGTGATCTCAGTTCCCGAATGGCCGAAGAACTTGCGGCTGGCGGCATCGACGCCATAGGCCCCGCCACCGAAATAGACCTTGTTGAGGTAGAGTTCGAGGATCTGGTCCTTCGAGAACTTCCATTCCAGCGCCAGCGCCAGCACCGCTTCGCGCGCCTTGCGGCCCAGCGAACGGTTGTTGTTGAGGAACACCGTGCGGGCCAGCTGCTGGGTGATGGTCGACGTTGCCCGAACCGACTTGCCGGTGGTGGCCGCCACGAACCCGGCCCGGACCAGCCCGATCGGATCGATCCCCGGGTGCGAATGGAACCGGCGGTCCTCCACCGAAACCATCGCTTCGCGCATCACTTGCGGGATCTGTTCGTGCGACAGCCATTTGCCATAGCTGGGCCCCAGTGCGATCAGTTCGGTGCCATCGCGCGCGCGCACGACGATCATCTGCCCGGCCTGGTTCGATTTCATCTGCTCAAAACTGGGCAGCGACTGAACCGCAAGCGCCACCGCCACGCCCAGCGCCAGCGCACCGAGGACCGCCAGCGTAACGCCCCACGAAAACAGCCGCCGCAGCAGGCGGTTCAATGCCGAAGGCCCGCGTGATTCCGACCGGTTTCCGCCCGATGGCGCACCGCGCCGGTTATCGCTTCTGGCCATGTGGCTCGATCATTCCTTCACCCGGCACAGCGCCGGAACCGCGCTTCCATAGGGGATTTGCGCAGCCGGGGTAATGGGGAATTCGCATCCCGCCACTCCGAAGGCGATCACTCAGGCTCGAACGCCAAGGACGCGCTGTTGACGCAGTAGCGCAAACCAGTTGGCCCCGGCCCATCGGGAAACACGTGGCCAAGGTGGCCATCGCACGTGGCGCAGCGCACTTCGGTGCGCACCATCCCGTGCGAAACATCGCGAAATTCCTCAACCGCATCGGCGCTGACTGGGGCAGTGTAGCTGGGCCAACCGGAGCCGGAATCATATTTCGTCTGCGCCTGAAACAGCGGCGTCCCGCACCCGGCGCAGCGATAGAGGCCCGGCGCTTTGTTGCCTTCATACTTGCCGGTAAAGGCCCGTTCGGTGCCGTGCTGGCGCAGCACCTGATACTGTTCCGGGCTAAGCCGGGCGCGCCATTCCGCGTCGGTCAGTTCAAACTTGTCGGTCATCGCGCGCTCCTTTTGCCACCATTGTGCCGGGTGATCTGTGCAGCAGATGGGGCCAAGCCGCGGCCAATGCAATGCCCCGCGCAACCCGGCTTGCGGTGCAACAGCAGCACGATAAGGTGGGCTTAACGATGCAATCGCAACCACAAGGATCCCCCATGGCCTTTTCCCCTTTCGACCTCACCGGCAAAGTGGCGCTGATCACCGGCGGCAATGGCGGGATTGGGCTGGGCATGGCCGAAGGGCTGGCCGCAGCCGGTGCGAACGTGGCGATCTGGGGCCAGAACCCGGCGAAGAATGCCGCCGCCGAAGCAGCGCTGCGGGCCCACGGCGTGGAGGTGCTGGTGCAACAGATCGACGTGACCAGCGAAGCTGCGGTCGATGCCGGGGTGGCAGCGGTGATCGACCGTTTTGGCCGGCTGGATTTCTGCGCCGCGAACGCCGGGATCGGCGGCGGCGCGCCGTTTCACGAGCAAACCACGGAAGGGTGGCGGCGGGTGATGACGGTCAACCTTGATGCCGTGTTCTGGACCTTTCGCGCCGCCACGCGCCATATGATCGCCCGCGCCAAAGCCGGCGATCCCGGCGGTTCGTTGCTGGTCACGTCCTCCACCTCGGCGATCCATGGCGCCCCGGCCAACGAAGCCTATGCCGCCAGCAAAACCGCGGTGCTGGGGCTGATCCGCGGGCTGGCGGTGGAATATGCCCGCTATGGCGTGCGCGCCAATGCGGTTCTGCCGGGCTGGATCCGTTCGGACATGACCGCCCCGATGCAAAGCTGGGACAAGTTCAACGACAAGGTGATCGGCCGCGTGCCGATGCGCCGCTGGGGCGATCCCGAAGACTTCGCCGGGATCGCGGTGTACCTTGCCTCAGACGCCTCGCGGTTTCACACCGGCGACAGCATGGTGATCGACGGCGGCTACACGATCTTCTGAGCGGGCGCGATCACTGCGCCCGCTATCTCAATCCGCCCAGTACAGCGCCTCGGGGTTATCAATCAGCAACAGGCGCTGCAGTTCTTCGGTTGGGGCAATGCGCGGGATCATGTCCACCAGATGCCCATCATCGGGGATCGCGTCCTGCATATTGGGGTGCGGCCAATCGGTGCCCCACAGCGCACGGCGCGGGTAATCCGCGACCAGCGGGGCCACGCTTTCCGCAAACATATCCCACGGATCGCCATTGGGATCGAGCCGATCCGGACACGTCGCCTTGAACCAGATATCATCGCGGCTGTTCAGGAAGTTGCGGAACGCCTTCATGTCCGCACCGTCCGGCCCCTGCGTCACATCAGGGCGGCCCATGTGGTCGATCACCAGCGGCACCGGAATCGCATCCATGAACGGGCGCAGTTCTTCAAGGATGTCGGCTTCGAAATAGATCACCACGTGCCAGCCCTGCGGCAGGCGGCGCGCCACATCGAGGAACTTGTCCTTCGGCGCATCATCGACCAGCCGCTTGAGGAAATTGAAGCGAATCCCGCGGATCCCGCCATCGTGCAGCGCGGCCAGTTCGGCCTCGGAAATTGCCGGATCGACCACGGCCACGCCGCGGGCCTTGCCGTTCGACTTGGCAATGGCATCCAGCGTCGCGGCGTTATCGGTGCCGTGGCAACTGGCCTGCACGATCACGTTGCGATCGAACCCAAGGTGATCGCGCAGCGCAAACAGCCTGTCTGGCCCGGCATCTTCGGGCAGGTACTTGGCCTTGGCGCTGAACGGGAATTGCGCCATCGGCCCGAACACGTGGCAATGCGCATCAATCGCGCCAGCGGGCGGGATATAAAGCGGCTTGGCCGGGCTGGCGTGCCAGCTGACGATGCGATCGTTGCTCATCCGAATACCACTCCATCCATCAGCTTGCGCGCGGTGCGCAGCAGCGCGGCCGAAATCACCTCGCCCGCCTCGTTCACTTCAAGCACACAGCTCATTTCGCCAGTCGGGTGTTCCACCGACAGGGTTTTGCGGTTGCCCGCCGGCACCACGGCCACGGCCGCCGCCGGCGAACCTTCGATCAGGCACGCGGTGGCCACGCTGACCGCACCCAGCACGCCGATCGTGGCATGGGCGCGATGCGGAATAAAGCTGCGCACGCACACCGCACCGCCGGCCTTCGGGGGGGCGACCAGCATCATCTTGGGCACGCTTTTTTCGGTGACGTCGCCGAGGTTCATCCGTTCGCCCACGGCCAGCCGGATTGCTTCGATCCGGGCCTTGAGTTCGGTGTTCGCATCCAGCCAATCGCGGTCTTCATAGCCGGTAATGCCCAGATCGGCGGCCTGCATCACCACGCAGGGCATGCCGTTGTCGATCAGGGTCACCGCCACGCCGTTGACCACATCAACCGCATTGCCGCTGGGCAGCAGCGCCCCGCACGATGATCCGGCAGTATCGCGAAACTCGGTCGGGATCGGGGCGTGCGTTCCGGGCACGCCATCGATCGCGGCCGCGCCCTGATACGTCACCACCCCGCCCGGGGTCTGCACCGTCGCGACGGCCACCTGCCCGGTGTTTTCCATGAAGATCGCTACGCGGGTTTCATCCCCAGTGGCAGCAACCAATCCGCGCTCGATCGCAAAGGGGCCAACCCCGGCCAGAATATTGCCGCAGTTCTGCGCATCGGTAACGATCGCCTGATCGACGAACACCTGCAGGAACAGGTAATCGACATCGATCCCGGGCCGGTCCGATTTGCTGACCACCGCAACTTTGCTGGTCAGCGGATCGGCCCCGCCCATCCCGTCAATCTGAACCGGATCGGGGCTGCCCATCATCGCCAGCAGGAAGGCATCGCGCGCCGCCGGATCGGCCGGCAGATCGTCCTTCAGGAAATAGCCGCCCTTCGAGGTGCCGCCACGCATCCACATGCAGCGCACGCCCTGCGGCGCAGGCTGGCCAGAGGCGCGATCAGACATATTTAAGGCCTTCCTGTTCCAGCCGTTCGCGCATCTTGTACATATCGAGGCCCAGCACGCCCGCGGCCAGCTTTTCGCGCTTTTCGCCTTCGTTGGCTTCGCGGGCCTGCGCCGCCTTCAGCACGGCGGCGGCATTGGCGCGCGGCACCACGCACACGCCATCATCATCGGCCACGATCACATCGCCCGGCTGCACCGCCGCCCCGGCGCAGACCACCGGCACGTTGACGCTGCCCAACGTGTTCTTGACAGTGCCCTGCGCAAAGATCGCCTTGGACCAGACGGGAAAGTTCATTTCGGTCAGGTCGCGCACATCGCGCACCCCGGCATCGATCACCAGCCCGCGGCAGCCACGCGCCTGCGCGCTGGTGGCCAGCAGGTCGCCGAAATAGCCGTCTTCGCAAGGGGAAGTCGGGGCGAGCAGCAGGATATCGCCTTCCTTGAGCTGTTCGATCGCCACGTGGACCATCCAGTTATCGCCGGGCGCCGCGCTGATCGTCACCGCGCTGCCGGCAATCCGCGCGCCGGTGTAGATCGGGCGCATATAGCTGGCGAGCAGGCCGGTGCGGCCCTGCGCTTCGTGGACAGTGGCGACGCCGCACTTGGCAAGGCCATCGATCACCTCAAGGGGGGCACGTTCGATATTCTGGACGACGATACCGCTCATCATTTGCACTCCACGAAAATTGGCAATCAAGGCCATGCGCGCGCGGCTGTCGTAGCACTAATGCGAAGTTGGCGCTGGCCATAAAATATTGCTAATCAACCAGCCGATGACTGATCGCCCACCCAATATCCGCCACTATGCGGCGCTGGCCGCCACCGTGCGCCACGGCAGCCTGAGCCGCGCCGCGCGGGCGGTGAACCTGACCCAGCCCGCGCTGACTCAGGCGATCAGCGGGCTCGAGGCAACACTGGGGGTAACGCTGTTCGAACGCGGCCCAGCAGGGATGAGCCCGACCGAACCCGCCTTGCTGTTGGCCCCGCGCGCCGAAGCGGCGATCGAATGGATCGGCAGCCCGCGCGTTACCGGCACGCAAGTGCGGGCATTTCTGGCT
The DNA here is from genome assembly GCA_039795595.1 of Pseudomonadota bacterium. GTDB lineage: Bacteria > Pseudomonadota > Alphaproteobacteria > Sphingomonadales > Sphingomonadaceae > Novosphingobium. The sequence continues at coordinate 3,193 of JBDKLL010000001.1, read as the reverse complement.
GTGGTCCGTTCGGGCAGCTATGCCGCGGCGGCCGAAGCCACCGGGATTTCCCCGGCATCGCTGCACCGCGCGGTGGCCGATCTGGGGGTTGCGCTGGGCCAGCGACTGCTGGACCGACATGGGCGCACGTTGGTGCTGACCCCGGCGGGCGAACGCCGGGCGCGCGGGTTTGGCCTTGCCATGGCTGAATTGCGCGCCGGACTGGCTGAAGTGGCAGCATGGCAGGGCAAGGCCGGCGGGCGCATCGTGGTGGGGGCAATGCCGCTCAGCCGCGCGCGCTGGCTGCCCGAAACGATCGTGCGCTTCACCGCCGCGCACCCCGGGATCGACATTGCGGTGCACGAAGGCAGCCATGCCGAATTGGCCGGGCCGCTGCGCGATGGCGAAATCGATCTGATCCTTGGCGCGCTGCGCGAAGAAGCGGCGGTTGACGATCTGGCGCAAGAAGCCGTGTTCGAAGATCGCCCTGCGCTGGTCATGCGGGCTGGCCACCCGCTGCTGGCCGCCGCGGATCCGGATCGCGCGATGTTCGCCTATCCGTGGCTGCTGCCGGGCCGCGAAACCCCGCTGCGGCGATATTGGGAAGCCATGCTGCGCGATGCCGGGCGGGAAATTCCCCATGTCGGCGTGGAATGCGGTTCGGTGATGATGCTGCGCCAGTTGCTGCTGTCCAGCGATGCCTTGACCCTATTGTCGCCCGATCAGGTTGCAGTGGAACTGGCTGCCGGGGTGCTGGCATCGTGCCCGCCACCCGCGCTGGTCAGCCGCACGATCGGCATTTCCACCCGCGCCGGATGGCGGCCCACCACCGCGCAAGCTGCGTTTCTGGCGCTGCTGCGCGAAGTCGGCGCAGAAATGTAAAGACGATTCGCAAAAACTGATAGCGGCGAGACTCATTCGATTGGCGCTGCCCGCCCGCGCGGGCGCATGGGCGATCCTTGGACATGACCTGCAAAGTTGCCCTGATCGGGTTCGGTGAAGCCGGATCCACGTTTGCCCGTGCCGGGGCGTGGCAGGCGCGCGCCTGCGGCTGGGACGTGCTGCCCACCCGCCGCGCCGCGATGGCAGACCTTGGCATGACCGCGGCCGAAAGCGCTGCTGCCGCGCTGGCCGGGGCGCCGCTGGTGCTATCACTGGTCACCGCCGATGCCGCGTTGCCCGCCGCGCAGGACTATGCCGCCAGCCTGATGCCCGGCGCGCTCTGGTGCGATTGCAATTCGGTTGCCCCCGATACCAAACGTGCGGCGGCCAAGGCGGTTGAGGCCGCCGGTGGGCGCTATGTCGATGTGGCGGTGCTGGCCCCGGTCAACCCGGCGCAACTGAATGTGCCGCTGCTGCTTGCCGGAAGCGCCGCTGCCGATGCCGAAACCGCCTTGCGGGCGCTGGGCTTCACCAATGTGCGCGTGGTCGGCGCCGAAATCGGCCGGGCCAGCGCGATCAAGATGATCCGTTCGGTGATGGTCAAGGGGCTTGAAGCCCTGACCGACGAAATGATGGCCGCGGCCACCGCCGCCGGGGTGGCGGACGAAGTGCTCGCCTCGCTCGACGCCAGCGAAAAGGCGATCCCGTGGGCACAGCGCGCGGAATACAACCTTGAACGCATGACCACCCACGGCTTGCGCCGTGCGGCCGAAATGGAAGAATCCGCCAAGACGCTGCTGTCGCTGGGTGTGCCCCCGGTGATGACGCGCGGCACCGTGCTGCGCCAGCGCCAAGCACCTCTGAAAAAGGACAAGCAAGCGTGACGATGATCATCGACTGCCACGGCCACTACACCGTGCTGCCCAAGGCGCACGACGAATGGCGTGAAGCGCAAAAGGCCGCGTTCAAGGCCGGCACCCCCTGCCCTGCATACCCGGACATCTCGGACGACGAGATCCGCGAAACGATCGAAAGCAACCAGCTGCGCCTGCTGAAGGAACGCGGCGCGGACATGACGATCTTTTCCCCCCGCGCCAGCGCGATGGCTCCGCACGTGGGCGATCAATCGGTGGCGGTGAAGTGGGCGCAAGTGTGCAACGACCTGATTGCGCGCGTGGTTGGCCTCTACCCCGAAATTTTCGCGGGCGTGTGCATGCTGCCGCAATCGCCCGAAGCGGATATGACCAGTTCGATCGCCGAACTGAAGCGCTGTGTGAACGAACTGGGCTTTATCGGCTGCAACCTTAACCCCGATCCGGGCGGCGGGCATTTCAAGCACCCGCCGCTGACGGATGAATTCTGGTTCCCGTACTACGAAGCGATGTGCGAACTGGACGTGCCGGCGATGATCCACGTTTCGGGTTCGTGCAACCCGGCGATGCACGCCACCGGCGGCTATTACATCGCGGCCGATACGATCGCGTTCATGCAATTGCTGGAAGGCGATCTGTTCAGCCGATTCCCGAACCTGCGCTTTATCATCCCGCATGGCGGCGGCGCGGTGCCGTACCACTGGGGCCGGTATCGCGGGCTGGCCGATATGCTGAAGAAGCCAGACCTTGCCACCCACCTGATGAACAACGTGTTCTTCGATACGTGCGTCTATCACCAGCCGGGGATCAACCTGCTGGCCGATGTGATCGACAACAAGAACATCCTGTTCGGCAGCGAAATGGTGGGTGCGGTGCGCGGGATCGATCCCACCACCGGGTTCTATTTCGATGACACCAAGCGGTATGTCGATGCGCTCGACATTCCCGACGCCGAACGTCACGCCATTTACGAAGGCAATGCCCGCCGGGTCTTCCCGCGGCTCGATGCCAAGCTCAAGGAACGCGGCCAATGACCGACACCTCTGCAAAACAGGATATCCACGCCTACCTTGCCGAATTTGACGATATCCCCGGCACCCGGGTCTATACCGCAGCCCGCGCGCGCAAGGGGTACTGGATCAACCAGTTCGCGATGAGCCTGATGAAGGCCGAAAACCGCGAAAAGTTCAAAGCCGATGAACGCGCCTATCTGAACGAATGGAAGCTATCGGACGATGCCAAGGAAGCCCTGCTGGCGCGCGATTACAACCGCCTGCTGGACCTTGGCGGCAACGTCTATTTCTTGGCCAAGCTGTTCAGCACCGATGGGCTGAGCTTTGCCGAAGCGGTCAGCACGATGACCGACATGACGTTCCCCGAATACCGCGACATGATGAACAAGGGTGGCCGCAGCCCGCAAGGCAACCGCTCGATCAAGGGAGGCTACTGACATGGCCCGC